>JAFDDL010000219.1 GCA_019310865.1 Deltaproteobacteria bacterium
TGAATTTGTTCTTTATCGACCATTCAATTATTTTTTCAATCATTGCTCAATTCCTTAAAAAAGATTCACAGATTCGGCGAACCTTTGAATCTTATTCTTTTTCCATATCGTTGAAAAAACCTTCTGTCTCGTCTGACACATTAAAAAAATCATCCTTCGTCTCGACGGATTCCGGTTTCGCCCGTTTGGCTTCCATCATCTTCGCAATGGCTTCTTTCAGCTTTGACTCCGAATCGAGCATGAATTGTCCGGAGGTGACGATGATCTCACCGGGTGCCAGGCCGGTGAGAACCTGGACCATTCTCCCGTCCATCGAAAGGCCAAGGCTTACATCTCTGGGAGTGAATTTGTTGTTCTCTCTTTGGACGAACACGACGTTTCGCTCGCCCGAGCGTATGACCGCTTCCGATGGGATAGCAAGACCGTCTCCCTTATTGGACGTTCTAATCCGAACATCGGCATACATGTCCGGTTTGAGGGAAAGATCCGGATTGTCAAATTCCAGCCGAACCACCACATCCCGCGTTTTGGCCTGAAGATAGGGGTAGATGTATGAAATTTTTCCGCTGAACGATTTTCCCGGCAGATAAGGAAACGTCATTTCCGCCTGCTGCCCCATTTCCACCCAGGGTAGCTCATATTCATAAATATGCACTTCCACCCAAACCCGTGACAGGTCGGCAATCCGATACGTTGTGGTGCCGGCTTTGACGTAACTGCCCTGTTCCGCATTTTTCATGGTCACGACACCCCGAAACGGGGAGCGTATGGTCAGAGTCTTTCTGACCTGGCCGGATTTTTCAATTCGGCGGATTTCACGTTTGGGCATGTCGAAGTATTCAAGCCGCCGGCGGGCGGACGAAAGGAGTCGAGTTCTGGTTGCCTCACCAAGTCTGCGGCGTGCGCTGCCAAAGGCCGCCAGATACTCTTCCTGGGCGCTCACCAGCTCAGGCGAATAAATATCAAAGAGGGGTTCGCCTTTTTCCAACAGCTTTCCGGTAAAATCGGCATGAATTTTTTCGATCCATCCGCTGACCTTGGTGTTGATCTGAGCCGTTCGGGTTTCATCATACGTCACATGTCCATATGTGCGGATGGTTCGGGTCAAAGGGATTTTTTCTACCTTTGCCGTACGGATACCCATATTTTGCTGGGTAACCGGATCGATGGATACCGCCACACCACCAATCAACTCATTCTCATAGACCGGAACGAGATCCATCCCCATGGCGCTCTTTCCCGGTTTGTCATAAATTTCCATCGGGTTCATGGGTGCTCGCCAGTAGGCGATATTCTTTTCAGAAGGCGCATCGGCACGACTCGTTTCCAGCGCATCTCGCTTGGGGGTCAGTTTCATTGCGCAGATGGGGCAATTGCCCGGCTCTTCCTGGATAATCCACGGATGCATTCCGCAGGTCCAGAGCGTTTTTTGCTCTCCGGTTGTTTCATCGGTTACCGTAACGCTATGGGGGCGATGATACCCGAGAAGATATGCTGCACCGACCGTTATCGTAACGGTGACAATGGCCGACACAATTGCCACAAAAAACACCAATAAAAATTTTCTGTTTGTATTTTCTTCTTTCATGAAGCCTCTCCTTGTAAACAAGTGATGCCCAGATTTTCCTCTAATACGTGGGTTCCAGGCGCTTAATTGCCTTCACCTCGCGCCCGATCAGCCGGCCCAGGCGTGCCTGATTCTTTCCAAAATCGGCCTGCGCCCGGGCCAATGCCAGTTGGTAGGTGTACCAAAGCGACTGCGTTTCTATAAAGTCGGGAAAACTGGATTTTCTTTCCAGAAACCAGGTCTCGCTTGCGTCTATTGCCGCTTCAGCATCAGGAATCAGCTCATTGCTGTAGAGCTCCATGATGCGGCGTAAATTATCCAAGCGAAAATAAAGAGAGCGAATTTGGGATCGAATTTTATTTACCTTGTCGGATTTAGCCGCCTTGGCGGCTGTCATGGCCGTCCTCGCTTTATTCAGCCGTCCCTTGTTTTTCCCGGACCAAAGCGGGATTGTAACACCGAACTGGAGGCCCAAAGCATCATCGCCCGAATTGGGCGGCCTATTGGGACCATCCGGGTTGCCAATGGCCGAATAAAAAAGCCCCAATTTAAAATTTGGGCGATTTTCATAGCGGGCCAAAGACATTTTCGCTGACATTTTTTCCACCTGCGCCTCAGCGACACGGATATCTTCCTGGTGTGATTCAGCCAGCCGATACATCTCTTCAAGGCTTAAGGTTGCGTTCTGAGGGGCTGGTTTTTCCAGTACACCGATTGGGGCATCCGTCGGCCGGTTCAGCAGGCTGTTGAGCTTGGCGACTTCGGTCGTTTCCATATCCTCGAGAAGAACCACATCTTTGCGAAGTTCGGCATCCCGCGAGTGGGCCCACACAACCCCGACAAATGCCACTCGATCCTGGGCATAGGCGGCTTCGGTCGTTTCGATCAGGTGCTTGAGCAGCTCGGCCTGCTGCTCCGCAGACGCCACGGCCTCTCGAATATACATAATCTCGTGGAAAGATTCTTTTACGGACACCACGACATCTTTCACCATCTTGTCTAGCTTAAACCGAAATATCTTTGCATCTGCCTGGGCCACCTTTCCAGCTGTGGTGAGTTTTCCCGGATAGGGTATTTTCTGTGACAAAGTGACCTGCCAGTCCTGGGGGCCTAAACGCGTCTCAATGGGTTTCGGAAAGTAAGTAACCATGAGCTCGGGATCCGGATAGCCCTCGACAATCCGACGGCTTTCCAAAACAGACAACCATTTTTGATGGGCCTCTTGAATACCCGGATTGTTTTCAAGGGCATAAGTCTCAAGATCCGACAAGGTTATCTTCTCGCTGATCCTTGCTTCGAGCAAAGAAGCTTCTCTTTCAGTGGCATACAGCTGGGACGGAAGCCATACGGCTATCGCCAGAACGATCAGGGAGAGCCCTAAAAACCGACCTTCTGATTTCCAGGCAGGGTATGCGGATTTGGTTCGTTTTTCATTCATGGGTCACCTCGTTGGGTATCCGATGCGATTTTGAAGGCCCCATCGGACATTGTGTGGTTTTTATCAAAGCAAAACCAGTGCCAAGAATCTAACTGCCTGTTATTTTAACACTTCTTGTTTCATTCTGCCGTTTCAGTAAAAGTCTGCGCAAATAATGCGCGCCCTGAGACCTTAAAAAAAGGGGAAAATGCGCAAATTGTTTGCAACTGGGGATGAGTGATGATAAAAAAATCTTAAATCGCTTTCAACTGAAATGGGGTTTTCTATGCGAATTTTCAACTACAAACGGTTGTATCTTCCGGCCCTATCCATCGTTACGGCGGTGATCTTGATGCTGGTGCTGATCAGTATTTCCACCTACCGGAATCTGGATCGTGACAAACGAAAGGCCATGGCCTCCCTGTATCGTGAGGGGATGGGAATGATTCGATCCCTGGAAGCCGGTACACGTGTGGGGGTGATCACGGCAGACGGGAAAGATTCCGTTGGAATTCTCATCCGGGAATCAGCGAAAAATGAAAATATTGCCCATATCTACCTAGTGGATTCAAAGGGCAATATCGCTCATCACTCGGACCCGTCTCAAATCGGCAAGCGGGCGCCCTGGCAGGTTCAGTTCAGTCGCCCCGATCAGGTTTTCAAACGAATTACGGAGCGCCCTCAAGATCCTCGGGTTTTTGAACTGGTAAAAAAATTCTCTTCAAATATCCATGACGAAGCGGCATATCGGCAAAATGTCATCCCCCCCAAGTCCGGAGCCGTATTCCATAAGCATCCTCAGGGTATCCTCATACTCGGGTTAAAAATGACTGAAATTGATGAAGCCCACAAGGCCGACTTGCATCATGCGATCATCATGGCGGCCATTATGGTGGCGCTCGGCTCCGGCGCCCTGTTTTTCATATTTGTCATTCAAAATTATTACCTGGTCGACAAAACACTGAAAGAAACCCAGGACTATACGCGTCAGGTGATCGCTCACATGGCCAATGGGCTGATCAGTATCAACTCTGCCGGCGAAGTTGCGTCCTATAACCACCTGGCCCTGGAGCTTCTTGGCCTGGATGAAAAATATGTTCAGGGCATGGCGCTGCAGAAGATCATGGATTTTGATGCCTCGGGAATTTCAGAAACCCTGACGGGTTGCCGTCCTGTCCTTGACAGGGAGATCCGCTATCGCCTGAATACCGGCGAGGAGATTCCCCTCTCCTTGAGTATCACCCCGATTATAGTCGACAAAGACCAGTGCAGCGGCGCCGTGATTTTACTGCGTGATTTGAGAGAGATCAAACGACTCCAGGACAAGGTTCGCCGATCCGAAAAGTTGGCTGCCATCGGAAAACTGGCTGCCGGTGTCGCCCATGAGATCCGAAATCCACTGAGTTCCATCAGAGGCTTTGCGCAGTTTCTGCGCCATGCCCTGAAAGACAAGCCTGAAGAAAGCGAATATGCGGCTGTCATGGTAAGAGAGGTTGATCGAATCAACCGCGTGGTAACAGATCTTCTGACCTATGCTCGGCCCTTGTCAGTGGAAAGGATCGAAGTCGATCTTCAGGACTTGGTGGCCCATACGGTCAAGCTTGTAACAGCCGATGCCCAAAGCAAAGAAGTCAGGGTTCACCAGAAAATGCGTGGCAATTTGAAAAAACTGTGGCTTGACGCCAACCAGATAACCCAGGCGCTTTTGAACCTTCTCTTAAATGCCCTGCAGGCGGTGCCAAGCGGAGGCAATATTGAAATCGGCGCCGACCTGGTGAAATACGGAGAACATCTTCATGTGTGGGTGGAAGATGATGGGGCCGGCATACCGCTTGAGCACAGAGATAAGGTGCTGGATCCGTTTTTCACAACCCGAAAAAAAGGCACGGGCCTGGGGCTCGCCATTGTGCATAAGATTATGGAAAATCACCATGGCGATATCTACATAGAAAGTCCGGCTCCTGGGAACAGCAAAGGTACAAGAATATCCCTTCTTTTCCCGTTATCAATTAATAAAGGATGAAAGATAAAATGAAACCCAAAATACTAGTCGTCGACGATGAAAGCGCTCACCGGAAAATGATTGAAACGGTTCTTTCCAGTGAGGGCTACGAGATACACCATGCCGAAGACGGCCTGGTGGCCGTTGAGGCTGTTGAGCAGCGGTTTTACGATCTGATACTTATGGACATCCACATGAGCCGGATGGATGGAATTGAAGCCTTGAAGCGCATCATGGAAATCAGCCCGAATATTCATATCGTGATTATGACGGCGTATGCTTCGATCGATACCGCGGTTGACGCCTTGAAATCCGGCGCCCATGACTACCTGATTAAACCCCTGGATATTGATGAAGTTAAAATCCTGGTAAAAAAGGCCTTGCACCACCGTCGAGTGGAGCAGGAAAATCGATTTCTAAAGGAACGCCTGGACGATCATCTTAATTTCCAAAACATTATCGGCCAGAGTCGACCCATGCGCAAACTGTTCGAGACTATCAGCCTGGTGGCGCCCTCCGAGGCCACGGTACTCATTACCGGAGAAAGCGGCACCGGTAAGGAACTCATCGCCAACGCCATTCATGAAAACAGTCTCCGAAGCAATCAACCCTTTATCAAGGTCAATTGCGCTGCTTTGCCTGAAACCTTGCTGGAAAGTGAACTTTTCGGACATGAGAAAGGGGCCTTTACCGGTGCCGTCGCCCGAAAGCAGGGCCGCTTCCAATTGGCTGACAAGGCCTCCATCTTTCTGGATGAAATCGGGGAGATGTCATTGACGACCCAGGTCAAAATTCTCCGGGTGCTCCAGGAACAGGAGTTCGAGCCGGTGGGCGGCGCCCAGACACTCAAGGTGGATATCCGGGTGGTCGCAGCCACCAATAAGGATCTTGCGCAGGAAATAACGGCTGGACGGTTTCGTGAAGACCTGTTTTACCGGCTCAATGTGGTCACGCTTCATGTGCCCCCCCTCAGGAAACGGCGTGAGGACATACCCTCGCTGGCCGATTTTTTTCTTAAACGGTATGCCGAAAAAAACCGCCGACTGATCAAGGGTTTCTCACCCAGGGCTATGGATCTTCTCATGCGCCATTTATGGCCGGGAAACGTTCGGGAGCTGGAAAACGTAGTGGAACGGGCTGTGATTCTGGCCCGGGAAGATACGATTACACCGGCGGAATTTCCCGGAACGATTAGAGATCTGGACATTGATGAGGAACATACAGATATTGATTTGAAGCCCGGCAGGTCCCTCAAGGATATCGAGCGGCAGATGATTATTCGAACGCTGGAAGATACCGGGGGTAACCGAACACATGCCGCTGAAATACTGGGCATCAGCCGCAGGACCATCCAGTTGAAGCTCAAGGAATATGGCATCAACTAAGG
>JAFDDL010000220.1 GCA_019310865.1 Deltaproteobacteria bacterium
CATGTATCTGACCCAAGGGTATTGTAATTGCCCTACCGTGGCAGCTGGAAGGATCTGTAATGACGAAATCGATCGGAATTGATTTGGGAACCACAAATTCCGCAGCCGGTATTAAGACGGTACACACGGAAATAATCAGGAATGCCGAAGGCGACCTCATCCCCCCTTCTTGTGTCACCGTTAAAAATGGAAAACTGAAATTTACGGCCATCGGCAGGAAGCCGGACCTCGTAGCGGGCAAGCATGCGCTGGAGTGGATCAAGCAGGATCCGGAAAACACGATCACAGCCGTGAAGCGATTGATGGGTCGGAGTTTGAAAAACTCTGAAGTGCAGAAAATTATTACAGATCGACGACAACATTACCGGATCACCCGCCATTCCCGGGGGACTGAAAACAGCCTGGCGGTTATTCTGAACAAAAAGGAATATACCCCGGAGCAGATATCGGCTGAAATTCTTTCGAAAATACGGAAAGATGCAGAAAAAACACTGAAGGATAGCGTGACGTATGCCGTCATTACGGTACCTGCCTACTTCAATGATAAACAGAAGCACGCCACGCGGACCGCCGCGGCGCTTGCCGGTCTTAAAGTCAGACGTCTGCTGCCGGAACCGACGGCTGCCGCCATTTCATTTGGTGTGGATGCCGTCAAGGGTGACGCGGCTAAAACCGTTCTTGTTTTTGATTTTGGCGGGGGAACGTTCGATCTGTCTGTGCTGACCATCAGCGGGGGACAGTTTCTTGAGCAAGGCAAGGGCGGCAATATGTGGCTGGGCGGCGAGGATATCGATCGAAAGTTGACGGGATTTGTGCTGGATGAAGTTGCCCGAGAATATGAGATCGGGGATATCGCCGCGTTGATTGAAAGTCAGGATCGGCACATCAAAAATCGCTTTTTAGGTGAATTGAAGATGGCCGTGGAACAAGCAAAGATCCGTCTGAGCGACGTTGCGGAAGCCTATATTGAGATCCCCGGTGTGTTGAAAGATCCGGATGGGGATCGTATTGATGTGGACGTTGAACTGACGCGAAATAAGTTTGAAGAGATGATTGCGCCGATGATTGAATCCGTCATCGGTCTCACGCGAAAGTTACTTGAAGATATCCATTTTACACCCGATCTGATCGATAATGTTTTGCTGGTCGGGGGAAGTTCCCGGATTCCAGCCGTGGTGAGGGCCCTGCAAAACGAGTTCGGCGAGGAGAAGGTGCTGCCACACGATCGCCCGATGCTGGCGATTGCCGAAGGGGCGGCCATTCTCAGCCACCGGCTCTCGGATACGTATGAATGCCCCCAATGCGGGAATGGTGCGGCCCAGGCGGACAAGCGCTGTACCCGGTGTGATTTTGATCTGGAAGCGTATATCATTGATCAGAGTGTCTTTGATATCGTCCATTCCGCGGCCCACGATTATTACATATGCCTTGAAAACAATGAAAAACACCGCATGATTGAAAAAAACACACCGTTGCCTTGTGAGCATACCGAGATTTTCAAGCTGGTACATCCGGATCAAAAACTGGTCCACATGAAGTTTTTAAATATCGTTAATGACATTGAGGAGTCCATTGGTGACCTGTGGCTGGGGATCGAAATGGTTCCCACAGAAAATGAAGGGCCGCACCATGTCGAAATCACATTGAAAATAGATGAAAACAATCTGGTGACGGTGGCCGCCTCTCTCAAGGAAATGTCGGATGCGGCACTTTCCAAAACCTTGTCCCGGGGAAAAGCGGATGAAGTGCTTTTTCTATCATTAGAGGCAATGATCGATACCGCCAACCAAAACACCTACCGCAATTATATGGTGATTGATCTAACCAGTCGCGTCCTGTCCATCATTAAGAACATCCATCAGGTCCTCGACAAGAATACGGGAGAACCCATTGAACCGGTGTACGAACTGGCTAAAATGAAAATCGATAAAGCCGAAAAAATGGCGGAACAGGATATAGCCTGTAAACCGACCATCTATTATGCACGGAATATGCTCGATAGCTTCGCGAGTGTTATATCGCCGGTGGAACAGGCAACCCTTCGTAAACGGATTGATAAACTTGAGGAGATGGACGAGCATGGTACGCTTGAAGAAAATCTGGCCGCTTACGAAAAACTGAAGGTCGCATTGGACAAACCGATTGTGGCCGGTGTCCTGATGAGTATTCAAAAGGCCGGAGAAATCTGTGAAGAACACGAGCCGGCCCGCGCGGCCAAATTCTTCAATGCGATTGATGATGTTATCGCCGCATATCAAAAGGATGATTTTGAACGTGGCAGCCATATCCTTGATCAAATGCATACGGACGTCCATGAGGTTCTCACTAAGTACGATAATGAAACCGCCATCATCCACAAGGGAATTACCCGGTAAATGATATCTGAAACATCCTGTCCGATCTGCCGTCTCGAGCACATCCCTTCTGATCGGGACCAGTGCCCCCAGTGTGATTCGGATTTGACCTGCTTCAGGGTTCTTGCGGCGATGCCGTCTTTATCGGAAACGGCCGCACCGAATGAACCGGAGAAACCATCAAGCCGTCCGGCAGCCGGGGCGGCACGCTCTCCGTTTTACCCCGTTGTCATCGGGATTTTGTTCGTACTGCTGGTTTTCCTCATCTGGGAGCAGTTTTACGGAATCCGACGGGTTGAAACCCGACTGGACCAGCAGCGTGCGGGACTGGATAAGGCCGCAGGCAGGATCGTGTCGGCGATTGACCGGCAGGCGCAGCGCCTGGACGGCATGTTCTCGACACTGGCGGAACAAATTAAAACCGTTCGTGAAACTAAATTTTTCAATTATCCGGCGAGTGAAACCGACACGTTATGGGACATTGCCCATCGATTTTACGGGGCCGGCAGGTATTACCCAGTCCTGCTGCTTCATAATCCGCACCTGGCCATATATAAGATTGGGAAAAAGGACACGGTGGCAGTACTTAAGGATATTACACCGGTCGATACGATATATCGCCGGATTACCGAGATAATAGACGGTTATCTATACTGGTATTACACCATCCGTCCCGGTGATACCGAGACCGATTTGATCCATAAATATTGTCCTGGAAAAAAGGGCCGTCCGGCCTCCCCCTGTATCGATCCGCGTGTTGAGCTGCAGCCCGGACATCGGATCCGCATTCGGCTGGAGTAACCCAGATGGCGAAAAAAAAGAAAAATGTTGAAGACATCCTGAACAGAGCCGAAAAACTGTTTCAACGCGGGAACTTTCCTTTGGCCCTTAAAGAGTTTGAAAAAGTTAAGATAAAACTGAACCGGGAAGATATTGACGAGAAAATCTCGGTGTGTCGTAAAGAAGCGAACGTCCTCATTGTAAAGGATCTCATTAAACGTGGGCGGCGGGCGGATCACAGGGGAAATCTTCAGGAGGCATTGAGATGTTATAAGCAGGCAGACGCCCTGGGCCATGAAAAATGGATGGGTGAGAAAGTGCGTGCCCTGAGGGCGCAACTTTCCGGGCAAGGTGCGCTCACGGCTGCAAAGGCGGCTGAGACGGCCGGTGAATATCAAAAAGCGGCCGATTTATATGCAAAGGCAGGGGGGGGCGACGGCTCCCATTCCCTTCATTGCAACCGGGCGAGATGTTTGGTACGGGCCGGCAATTACGCCGAAGCGGTGATCGTTTACCAAACACTGGAGACCGAAGACCCGGATAACTGCTATCATTATGGGGTTGCCCTTTCCCAAACCGGCCGTTATGGCCAATGCCTTCAGGTTTGGGCATCTCTGGATACCACCGATGAGACTTTTTCAGCGCAACGAAAAGAAATCCGCCGGCGCCATGCCGCGAATCTTTTTGATCGTTTCGAGAAAAAGAAAGCGGTTGGAACCATATACCGGGAGGCGCGTCAGCTGCTTGATACCGCCGGCAGGGATTTGGATGAATTGCAGATTCGCGGCCTTGAAAAATTAAAGGCATACTGCAGATATGCCTGGATCGGGGTCCTCTGGGAAATGGAAGATTATCACACCATTACGGATCTCCTTGCCGGTACCGATACCCTCATGGCTCCTGCGTTACTTTCCCTGCAAGCCAAGGCCTGGTTCAAGCGGTCCGAAAACGATTCGGCGCAGTTGACAACGATGGTGATGTATTGGTTGACGGCCATATATTCTGATGACATCCTATCCGGCGTGTGCCGGGAAACCGTTGAACCCGTGCCGGTACGCGCGAAGCTGATCGATGCGGTCGAAAAACGGGTACATGCGCATAAAGATACCCAAGCCGGTCGGAAAGCCGCCGTTTATCTGGAAACAGGAAAGCGGTTGATCCGGGATTTATCCTGCCTGGCTGCGAAACGGAAGGACCGGACGGATTTGGTATGCACGCCCGACTATGCGCAACGATATGGAAAATCCAATGCCGTTCTTGAGTTGATACGAGCAAACAAGACCTATTTCAGAAACGCGGCGCATTACCTGGAAACAGGCGGGTACTATTCGGCTGCCGGGAAATGCCTGTATCTGATAAATCTGTGCGATTATGAAAAGGCCGCGTCCATGCTGGCGGATCTGTCGGCAGACACCCTGGCGGATGAGTTTGCAGCGTACGTCATGAATCGGGTTCATTTCGAATGCTGCGTTCATTTTCTGGAAACCGGAGACGGTCGGTACGCTCACTATATCCGAGTCGTCCCGGATTTCTTTACGATGGCGCCTGAGTATGAGAAAACCTTTACAGATCAAGTGCTTGCGATTGAGGACTGGGAAACCTTAAAGCCCTATGAAGCGGCCCTGACCTACATTCACGGGAAACGCCCGTCGGATACCGTCAGCCATGCCTTGTCCCTGGTGATGACCCGGTGGGCCATCGAAATGTACAATCAAGACCAGTTGAACCTGAAAGCCCTGAAAGCCGCTACCCATAAGGCACTGCAGTTTTATCCGGAAAATGAGATGGCACGCGGGACTCTTAAAGAGACGTTGGCTGACCTCGAGACAGATGCGGTATTCAAGGCCTTTAATCGATTCAAGTTGAATAAAGCCAGCCGGATCGCCAGGGAATCGGAATATCCGCAAGTTCGTGATCGTTATTTTGAATTTGTTGAGAAAACCCTCGCCGACCTCGGGGGAGGGGGACTGGAGCCGGAAGATAAATCGTTCTATCTGAAGGAGCTGTATAGATGGGCAATCACACTGGGTGAGGATCATCCGGTACTAACCGAACTGGAAATGATGGTGGGGCCGGCCCCTGGGAGGGGAATGGAATGAATCCTTTTAGGATATTGGATATTGATCACAATGCTTCGACAAAAGATATTCTCCGGGCGGTGGCCCGGGCCATGCGTGAGAGATCTCACAACGCCCGGGTATTGGCTCAGGCACAAAAACAACTCATGAATCCCGTCTCCAGGGCCGTGCAGGAATTTATACATATCATGGATGTAAGCCCGCTGCTCGAACCAATGGATGTGAAAATGCCGCCGGGACTTGACCGGAATGATTTTTTCCAAGGGATGTGCCTCGATGTTTTTAGCGAGGAATCATGAACGCGGAAAAAGAATTTCTAAAAGATAAATTTGTTGAATTCCAACTCAGGATTGCAGATCTGAACCATGCCCTGCGCGAACAGAAACGCCAATTCCATGAAAAGGAAAACAAAACATATCTGAGTCTTTTTGAAATTCTGGATGCCTTCGAAGCCGTCGATGACACCATCGAAACCAAACAGGACACCTTTGACAAGACCGCCCGCATGCTTGGTAAAAATGTCCGCTCCATTCATAAGAAGCTCTCGCGGTTCATCAAATCCTGCAACATTAGCCGGATGGCCTTCCCGGATAACAAAGCCCGGATGGGTTTCTGCAAAATCGTTGACACACAACCGAAACCGGAAATGGAGAACGAAACGATTCTTTCCATTGTGAAACACGGATATGTCGACAATCAGAACGGAACCGTAATTAGAAAGGCCGAAGTCATCACCGTCCTCAATGAAGAGAAGGGGGACGTTCATGCATAAATGCATAACTCTCAAGTTATGCATTTATGCATGAACGTCCCCCTTTTAACATTACTCAGGTGTCTGATTGCCGATCTTTTTCGGAAAGCCCGCGAAGGAATGCTTGGACATTTTGACCGAGTACGGCATGATTATACCCACCTTCTAAAATACCGAAACACCCGCCGTGATTTCGCTCGGCGGCGGTTCGAACCATCTGCCCTATTTCATGATAATTTTCAGTGGAAAGCAATCCTCCCCAATCCGCCTTATGATTATCAAATCCGGCGGAAACGCCGATGATATCAACCGGCGTGTTCTCCAAGGTCTCCTGAACCTCGGCTACATAAGATGCTCTGTCTCCTGCCTCCGGATTCAATATCGTGACACCTGGT
>JAFDDL010000221.1 GCA_019310865.1 Deltaproteobacteria bacterium
GAACCGGAAAAACTGTTGCGCAACGGTGTAATGGGCCTCGGCGAGTGCCATTACGTGTTTAAGTTTCGCAATTTCGGTGATGATTCGCCGGGCTTTCAATGAATAATAAGACGCAAGGGGGTGGTAGGTGTTCGCAGAAACTCCGATACTGGTTCCCTCGGAAACATAATGGGCCGTATGTAAGGTGACCGCCGGAAGCATCTCCGCCCGACTGTCATCTTCATCCATGCGCCGAATCTTGAATTGTACGGCCGTTTTAGTCAGGTGGGGCGAGTGAACCAGGGCATGTTGCATGAAAGTATTAAAATTCCACTTCGCGGATGAATTCTGAGCCGGGCTCGTTGGATTTATTCCAAATGCCGCCGCCGGCAATACCAGCACGCCGATCAAGGCGACGATACCGATCCATGCCATGATCTTCGAATCGATCCACTTCTCACCCAGGTTTATGAACTGTGACAACGTCCCTCCTCTCCGCCGTTTATGGACGCATAAAGCTCGCCACATGCTAAGCATCCACCAGTCGACCGCTCTCGAGACGCAACACACGGCTGCATTGGGCGGCGACCTCCGGATCGTGGGTAACCATCACGATGGATGTCGGCGAGTCCTCAATAATCCTTCTGAAATATTGCATTATCCGTATCGTATTGTCCTGATCCAGCTGTCCGGTCGGCTCATCGGCCAGGACCACCTTCGGTTCATTGACCAATGCCCGCGCAATGGCCACCCGCTGTTTCTCGCCGCCCGAAAGCTGTTTGGTTGGATGGTGGACTCGATTTGATAGGTTGACGCGATCGAGCGCCTGGGCGACTTTTTCGGCACGCTTCCGCCGGCGCACCCGGCTATATATCAGGGGAAATTCAATATTGTCATAGACTGTGGAGTTTTCCAGAAGATCCACACTCTGCAGAACAAATCCGATGCGCCGGCGTCGAAAAATAGCCTGGTCCGATCGGGAGTAGCTGAATGTGTCCTCGCCTTCAAAGCGGTACATACCGCTGGTAGGTTTCAGGAGCAAACCCAAAATGAACAGAAGGGTGGATTTGCCGCATCCGGATGGACCCATAATGGCCACCATTTCCTGATTGAAAACCTCGAAATGAATGTCCCTGAGAATATGAATCGATTGGGAGCCGCTGGTATACTGTTTTTCCAGCGAAGACACCTCAATAATGACCTGTCGATCCACGAGAGACGCCTCTTGATTATTCATATCGAACCGCATCTACAACCTGCATGCGACTGGCTTTCATGGCAGGTGCAAGACCGGCCCCGACGCCAAGGATTAGTGAAAAAACAAGACCCATGCCCGCACAAAGGTAAAAAAGGTTTTGGGCCGGATGAATGTCAAAGGCAATGGCCATCAATTTCACCGCCCCCAGACTCATCAGGACGCCGAAAGAAACGGCACACAGGCTGAAACAGATCGCTTCGGTCAAAAACTGGGAGAAAATT
This sequence comes from Deltaproteobacteria bacterium, assembly GCA_019310865.1. Next base: position 1,459 of record JAFDDL010000221.1, read on the forward strand.
TCCCGGTCCTTAGCCCCCATGATTTTTTTTAATCCAATTTCCCGGGTCCGACTCCGCACCGATGTCATCATGCTGTTCCAGATGCCGAATCCACCCAGGGCCAGGGTTGCAACAATCGCAAGGTTCACGAAAACCTTAACGGTCCATACAATCCGTTTCAAGGAACGCAACTGAGTTCGCGCAACATAGACCTCCAGGTTTTGCGCCGGCTGCTGCTGCCGGACGATACCGGGAACGGCGTCCGCCACCGGTTCCACTTCATCCCAGCCGTCACAGCGAATGAACAGGGTGTTGGGGGGCGATAACATTTCGATACGATCCACCGCCGTGCTTAGCGGTATAAACACCGCATCCGACCGGAACGTGCTCCCCCGAACCGCGTTTAGAACACCCATTACGCGATACAGCTCGTTGTCTATCTGTAAATACTCTCCGGCAATGTCCATCCGTCCAAAAATTGTTTGGGCCAAAGATTCCCCCATCACGCATACCCGAGCCCGTTCCTGCACATGCCTGGGGCCAAACAGGACTCCGGAAGTGGCATGAAATCCGTGAATATCCCAGTAATATTCATCGACCCCGAGCAGGGTCGGGCGAAACTGATCCGCTTGTCGGTAAAGGGCCGTGGCGTGCTTATGTGCCTGAAGGCCGGCGCTCATGACGCCGGGCATGGCTCGAATGCGCGCCACAGTGGCTTGTTGAAAATATTCGGGGCGGGTCATTTGCTGAGTTTTAACGCTTCCAAATGAAACCTGAATTCGAGTGGCGCGACCGATTAACTCCAGGTCCTTCTTAATGTTGGATTCCACATTCCGGCCCATACTGATAATCAGAATGAATCCGGCTGTTCCCAGCGCGATAGTGGTCACCACGCCAAGGTTGCGCCGCCATTGATTCAAGACTTGTTTGTAGCTGATTCGGATAAGATCATCGAACCGCAATGGTCAGGCTCCTTTTCTCTGCGAGGGAAATCCAATTCTTTCTATGTGGTACAACGGCTTGGCAACAGGGCCAAGCTTATTGTGCCCGGGAAATATGTCAAAAAACCATTTTTCTGTCAAGGCGCGACATCGCTTACTTGGGTGGTTATCCCGATACGATTTTCTTCAATTTTTCGTATAATAATGCGGCTTTATGGGGGCGGTAACAGGGACAGCAGGCACAAAACCGATAAGGCTCCGGTACATGTTCATTCAGGAAATAGTGAAGCGCTTCAGAAGTAACCGTAAAAAGGTTAAACAGAGGTTGTTCCAGCTCTTGGTGAAAGCAAAAATAAGCATCCCCATTGCAGTTCATCAACAGTTCTTTTGCCCGCCGGTTGCAGGGAACGGTCGTGTCGTTGATCACCTGACGATTCGTATAAAAATGGTGGACGTCTGAAAAGGTCACCCGCATCCCCAAACGTTTCTGCAACGAAAGGATGCGCTGCTTTGTCTCGGGGCTGCAATAATCTTTTACCACATTTACAAACAACAAGCGCCCCGATTCAATGATTTCAGGACCCAGCTGTTCCAGAGCTTCGATATTACCATGTTCGTCGTCACATCCCACAGAAATGACATCAAATGTATTCAGGGCCTTTTCATAGCGCTTTTGGAACGTGGCGGAGCTGTTGGCGCGCCTTGCCAGGGGGATCAGATTCGTTCCCAGGTACAAAACCGTTTTACCCTCGAAGCGATCCTTCAGAAAATCGCAGATTTCCGAAAAATGGGGATGGAGGGTGGGTTCCCCGCCGTTAATATCAATCCGTTTGTATCGGGGCGTTTGGATTTTATCAAAAAAGACGGTCAGGTCTTCAACTTCCAACCGGCGTCGATCACTGTGAAATTGGCAAAAAGCACATCGGTTCACACATTGGCCATTGATTTTTATTTTAATCACCGACGCACGAGAAGCAACTTCCGTTGACAACAGTGCATAGTAAGTTTTGAGTTTACGCATCATAAGGCTTGATTCCAATGTAACATGTCTTAATTTGCGCGTTGTTTCTTTGCATCGCTCGGGCCTGGAAGTCCCAAAATCGCTGCGATGGCCCCGTAGGTTTTATCCCAGCCGTACGTAGCTGCGACAGCGCTACGGATCTTGTCTGAACCGGCATCCCATTTCAGCACGATTCGTATGGCCCGGACAAAGGCCTCGGCGTCCGTCGCTTTCACCAGCAAACCCGTTATCCCGTGGCGTACGGCCGCGGTAACGCCTTCGATGGCACTGGCAACAACGGGCACATTATGCATGCCCGCTTCAAGAATAACAAGGCCGAATCCCTCCCGCTGCCCGGCCACTCGAATATTGGGCATGACAAAGAGATCCGAAGCGTCGTAAACCAGATCCCGAAGATCGTCCGGCGCATCCGGCAAGATAAAAACCCGTTGCATCAGATTTTTCATGGCGATCAGCTGCCGAATGCGGTCATGTTCCGGTCCGTTGGCGCCCAACACCAGATAGATATGATCTTCCGGCAGTCGGGGCATGACATTTTCGATGAACCAGCCGGCTCCCTTTCGTTTCACCAAGCGGCCCACGGTGGTGATAATCGTTTTTTTTCCAAATTCGACGTTCAGCTTCTCCTGTAGTTTCAATCGGGCGATTTCGGTGGGAAACACACGTCGATGCACCGCCCCATCAACACCGCAGTGTACCACGTGGCAAATATTGCGACGCAGGCCGATTTGAACTGCCTGGGCCAGCGTAGCCGGACTATTGCAGATAATGTGTTCGAATTGGGCCAGGCAATAAGGGGTCAACCATCTGTATAGGAAAGACTTACCGGACAAGATCACATCCAGCCCATGAACCGATGCGGAAATTGTAACTTTGAGAAATCTTGAAATGATGACGCCCACCGGAGCCAACCGGGCCGAGCTGATATGAACATGGGTGATATGGTGTTTTCGGCCCATGAGGATGCCGGCCATCACGGCATAGGGTAAAAACCAGATTTTATGCAGATTGAATTTAAGATAAAACGGAGGCGTAATCAGAAACGTGGACAAATGTTTTGTGAGCTGACCCTGTAGATGAAAATTATAGATCTGTTGACCACCAACCGATGGCGGGTACCGTTCGGCGATGAACAGGATTCTGGATTCATGACGGTTCATAGTATTCCTTGCTGCCGGCGCCCGATGCCAGGCGAAGCGAGGTCATCATAAAAAAGATCGTCACTACCAGATTGGCCAGTCCGAGGGTATCCAGGGCGCTCGCATGAATCACGCCGCATGCGATCAGGAGCCCGATTCCGAGTACCCATCCCGCTTTACCCCGAAACAGTTCAGAGGCGCCTTCCTGGATAATCAGCAGCCCCAGCGGAACACACCAGATAATATTATTATAGGCCTGACGCGGTGCGGGCAGGAAAAAGTCAGCTCCCATCATCAGCGTGATACCGATAATCCAGGATGTTTCCAGGGGCTGGTCGGGTTTCCAACACCGCCACAACAAGATGGAAAACGCCAGGATAAATATCAGGCCCCCGCACTTCAACAGAAAGGATCGGGCAAATGGGGGCGCCAAGAACGTAACGGCATACAGCCGCACGGGCGAGACATCAAAGCGCTTCGCTTTGGATAAATTGCGCATCCCTTCCACAGATTGGGGTAAATCCTCTTCTAGGGAAAGGCCTTCCGAAACACCGCTAGTCCGAAGATAAAAATGCCCAATGGATTCCATACCGGAAACGTAGCTACGCCATGCAGGCAGGTTCGCGAATGGTGCGATGGCCATCATGCCCAGGAGTATTCCGCAAAGCCCCCCCACCAATACACGCCAACGTTTTGAAATAAGAAACGGAATCGAAACGAAGATAAAGGTCGGTCTCAGCAGAACACCCATACCCATCAGCACACCACCGGAAAAATCGGAGAAGCGGAATCGCATCCTGTCCAACCGGTAAGATGCGGCAAGAACGAGTGCATAAAAAACATAGATCTGCCCGCGCTCCACGTGGAACCGCCAGCTTTCGCCGGTTAGAAAAAAGAGGGCGATCAACATGATCAAAAATCGACGATCCATTGTCTGGGGAATGGAATTGGCCAGCAGAAACACAGTCCCGAGGGCCGCCGCCCACTGAAGAACCAGCCAGATCAACTGTTGGCTCCGGTAGTGAAAATCACTGAAAACTGCATAGATCGCCAAGGCGCCCGGTGAAACCGAGACCCTGTTTTCGGGGGTGCGGGCCCGTTGGCTGATGGGGTCTAAAAAGGTTTCGGGCTCGCCGGCTTGCCAGGTATATCGGTAGGGGTCCGCTCCGGCGGCCAGCAGGCGAGCCCCCACTACGCGATTTCGCAGATCCACACTACCGTTTTCCAGGGTATTGCAGATATCGCCCCCACAGCCAATCAGCACGAGAAGACACAAGGCCCACCATGCCGATCTTGAAAAGATTAGGGAATGCAACCAGTTGGCCATGTTCTTCACCGCGTCCAATGAGCTAATGTATCGGTTCCGTGAATGTCTTGTATTATATGCGCATGCGCCGATTGTCAATTCCACCCCAGCGCCATTGGCGGGCACGCTGCAGGCAAGGCCATCGTGTTGACAGAACGAAACGCATGTGAATATAACCACTACTCGTTTTTCCTGCGGCCCATATATCCCATATACCTGTCGAAGAAAAGGAGCGAAACAGCCATTGTATCGAAAGGAAAAAGACAAGCCGGCGCTGATCCAACCGCCGGGGCTGCTCCCAAATTATATGGTTTTAGTGGTGTGCCTCATCTACCTGATCGCACTGTATTGGTACGCAATGGGGGACACGGCTTTCTGGCGGGATGAAGCGCTCCCATTGCTGATTGCAAAAGGCAATGCTTCCTTCGCGGATCTTATCAAAGCACTGGGATATGAGGGAACACCGGGCCTATGGCATATTTTGCTCTGGCTGACGGATCAGGCAACACCGTT
>JAFDDL010000222.1 GCA_019310865.1 Deltaproteobacteria bacterium
CGCTGCCCCAGAATTGTTTGGCCGCTGCTCTAAACACCTTGGCGGTGGTGGGGGACAGGTCCGGCCGGATTCGGTTCAACAACCACCGGGCGATCATATAGCTCACCGAGTGGAGCATGTTGATGGGTTGTCGGGGCTCCAGTGCATACAAAAGGGCGTTTGTCTTGTATTCACGCGCGGAATAGACGCCTTCAAAGCCAACGTCATTGGCCGTGTGGGGCAGCAATGCTTTCGCTTCTTGTCCGAGTGTATCAGCGGCCCGGCGGATTCCCTCTGCCAGTTGGTTGCCGATGCCCTTTCGGAAAGCGATCATTTCAACAAGGTCCTGGATAAATGCCGAGGTGCCCACATCGGCCATCTTCAACCCGATATCGTCGTCCGTGAGCACGCCGGCCTTGTGACAGGCCAGCAGCCACATCAGAATATTCTGAATATCCATGGTGCAAAGGGAATAGTCGTTGCACAGCCGGGTGGCCTCCAATGCCGCGTCGATGTCACCGTCGGGCCGTCCCAGTGCCCAGGACATATACATGATCATGGACTGGCATTTCATGACGGCCTCTCGGCCGGAAACGGTCCGAAATGCGCCGCGCAGGCAGTCCAGGCCGCATTGGTAGCAGGAGGCTTTTCCGGTATATTGAATATGTTTTTTCGAAATCGGCATTCTCAGCGTGCCGCGTTTACTGAGCTTGATGGTATAGCGATTAAGCTCGGTCAGCTTTTGGCGATTGGCCACAGGGATCTTGCCGGTGCCAACGACCGCAATGGCCTTCAAGTTCTTGGCGCCCAAAACAGCCCCGAACCCACCGGTGGCGCTACCCTCATGATCCGTCATCAAAGTGGCGTTCCGGCACCGGTTTTCCCCGGCCGGTCCGGTGGTTACAAAGCGCACCTGTTTTCCATGGGCTTCGCGCAGCATCTGCTGTACCTGATAGATGCCCTTGCCCCACAGGGACGCGGCATCTTTTATATCGACCTTGCCGTCATGGATCCAGATATATACCGGTTTGTCGGCGCAGCCGGTGACGACGACGCCGTCGTAACCGGCCTTTTTGAGGCTGGGACCGAAAAATCCCCCCAGGTTTCCATAGCAGAATCCTTCGGGCATCCGCATGGGAGATTTACTGACGGCCACAAACCGGGAAGCCCCTTGGGCGCCGGTGGCGCACAGCGGGCCCGTCATGAGAATCAGACAGTTTTCCGGGTCAAAGGCCCCAACGGAAGGACCCACTTCATCCCAGTAGATTCGCGTGGCGATGCCACGGCCGCCGAGGAAGCGGTCAGCGTAGTCATCCGTGTCCAGTTCGGACACACGGTTGTTGGTAAGATCGACTCGCAGGATTTTTCCGGTCCATCCACTGGTCATGGTCACCATCCTTTCGGAATTGGGGTCATTTCGGAATTGGGGTCAAATCTTTATTTGTGACAATATTGACCCTTTTCGGAATTGGGGTCAAATCTTGATTTGTAATCACAAATCAAGGCTTGACCCAATCCACATACTTTTTAATCACAAATCGAGGTTTGACCCCCCCGATCTCTTAATCACAGCTGCAACCCAATCAATTCTGCAAATATGATGCCAAGTAAATTTTATAAAATTTTCAAGATGTTATAGAAATAAATTCCGTGAGACCCCGCGCAGTTGCTCAAAATATTGATGGATGAGTCAATATGTTGATGGAAAAGCTGATGAGATTGAATCGTTTAGTTACCAGTGGACCTGCGAATCCCCATGGCCTTTATCTTGTAATAGAGTGTACTGGGGCTCATGTCCAGCAGTTGCGCTGCGCCGCCGTCTCCTCGTATTTTGCCCCTGGTTTTTTCAATGGCCCAAAGGATGTGCCGACGGATATTTTCTTCATAGGTGACGGCCCGGTCACCCCGGTCACGCCCCTGTAAATGTCTTTTCAGCTCCGGCAATCTGAATCGGGGGCCGGTGCTTAAAATGGTGCCCCTTTCAATGATGTTTTCCAGCTCCCGAACGTTTCCCGGCCAGTCGTATGTGACGAGGCGCTGCATATCGGACTCTGTTATCTTCTGAATCGGCTTGCCGCATTTTAAAGCATGAATGTGGAGAAAATGTGCTGCCAGCAGCGGAATGTCCTCAATTCGATCCCTGAGCGGCGGGACGTGGATGGGAAAAACATTGAGGCGATAGTAAAGGTCCTCCCTGAATGTCCCGGCGTTGACTGCCCGGTGAAGTTCCCGGTTGGTTGCGGCAACCAGTCGAAAATCAGAGCGATGCGTCTTTTGACCACCCAGTCGTTCGAACTCCTTGGTTTGAAGCACTCGAAGCAAGCGTACCTGGACTTCAAGTGAGATCTCTGCAATCTCGTCAAGAAAGAGCGTCCCGCCATCGGCCAATTCAAAGCGACCGATGCGCTGGGAATCGGCACCGGTAAAGGCGCCTCTTTCATGGCCGAACAACTCGTTTGCGATAAGGTTTTCCGGCAGGGCTGCGCAGTTGGTGCTGACAAAGGGCCTGTGCTTGCGGGTGCTGTGCCTGTGGATGGCCCGGGCTACCAGTTCCTTTCCCACACCGGTTTCCCCCAGAACGAGAACGCTGGTATCCAGTCCCGCCACCTGCTCCACCAGTGACAGTACCTTCATGATGGCCGGGCTTTTACCGACGAATTCATCAAAGTGAAGGATTTTGGAATGCTCCTCTTCATAATATCGTTTTTCTTCCCTGAGCTTCCGGTTCAGGATGTGAATTTTTTCATATGCCGCCGCATTGTCCATGGCGATGGCAGCCTGGGCGGCAAAATAGTCGAGGATATCACGATCCGATTCCTTGAAGCTGCTCGAAAACAGGCGATTATCGAGATACAGTACCCCGAGGACTTCGCCCCGCAATTTCATGGGAACACAGATACAGCCCCGGATCCCGGTATCGGAAAACGGGCTCTGGGCTTCAGCGGGATTTTTTACCAACACACGCCCCTTACCGGTGGTTGCCGATTCCCGAATTATGTTCATAGCGGCGGAAAAGGCCGGTTCGGCGATATCTTCCTCGGCCAGATTTCTGGAAGCCCGCAACGACAGCCGGCCCGACGGCGTATCGGCTTCCATGAAGAAAATGGCTGCCCGTTCGGCACCGGTGATCTGGTTAGCTGTTCGTAGAATCTGCCGAACCACTTCCCGGTTGTCTCGCAAAGTGACCAACTCCTGTCCCAATCGCATCATCTCCCGCACCAGGTTCGGTTCGGTTCGAAAATCGGCCAGCAGAAATTTGAGCGGTTCGGGAACCATGTCCGCCAAGGCGGCTTCCGGGCTCTGGGCGATCCCTTTCATCATCTCCCTGGCCTTATTTTCGTTTCCGTAGTCCAGATATTCCTTGGCCATTTCGATCCGCGTATGGACTAGTTCCAGTTGATTTTCGGACTTTTCAAGCCAGCTGGCCGATCGCATCAGAGAGCGAATGATTTTCTCGTGGGACGCGCCGTTTCGCTTAGCCAGAAAAGCGCGATATCGATATGCAGAGCCCTTGAGGGACAGGTTGCGACCTTTCAAATATTGGTCGATCAGGTTTTCAAGGGGTAATTCCGTTACTCTCGGGAGTTCGCCGGTCTCCATGGCCCAGCTGATGTCCAGGATTTGGGGGAATGCTGAGTCAAAGTGCACTTTCATCGGGCCATTAATTGATATATATTTTTCAAGGAATTTAACGGCCCCATCCACATCCCGCATTTTTAAACAGGCGGCTGCGCTGCCGGCAAGGCTTGGGGGCACCGACAGGTTGTTGGGTGCCCGAGTCCCTTTTTCATTTGCATCTTCGAAATATCTCAGCGCATCATCGATACGGCCGATGTTCAGCATAATTTTGCCCATCTCGGATGCGGCCAAGCTTGAAATGAAAAAATTACCCTGTTTTCGGCTATGGCCGTAAATGGCGTCCAGCATGCCCATCCCCTGGGTTACCTGACCGGTCAATGCATAACACTGGCCGATGATGCACGATGTCATAAACGGGAACCAGTTCTTTGGGTACCGCTCCACATCCGGCATGGTCCCTTCATAGTATCGCCGGACCTCTCCATGATGGCCCTGCATGTGAAGGAAAAAGATGTATAGGGTCGTTGCCGAGCGTTTTAAACCCGGATCGGTGGTATCACGGGCAATGCCCCACCCCTTGTCGAAGATTTCAAACGCCTGTTCTGTATTGGCAAGATAAAATTCATTTTTTGCCAGATGCACTTGCAGGTGGGCCCGCTTGGCACGGTCCTTTCCACCCTTTGCTCGCCGCAACGCCTTCTTGAGCGCCTCGGTGACGGGTCTAACGTCGGTGGCCGCTTCGGACGCCTTGGAATACTCGATGGCAACATCGGCAAGAAGAGAATCGGCCGCCACACCCTTCAATTTTAATAAGTCCTGAACGGCTTTTGACGAACAGGCCAGTGCCTTTGGATATTGATTTTCCCAACGGCACCACTTGGAGGCATTGAGAAGCCGGCGACACCCATCCAGGTCATTGGTGATTTGAAGCAGGTGCTCTGCAGCTAAAAGCACCGCTTCGGCGTCTTGCTCCGTGTTTAGTAAACAGTTGGCAATGGTTTTGTGAAGGCTTTCTATTTCCGATTTATCCAGGGACGACTGAAGCCGGATCCGGTCTTGGGTTTTCTTAAAGCGGTATTGGCCCGGCCCTTGCTTGACCAGCAGGCCGCTGTCGATCGCATCTTCCATGACTTTGAGAATTTGGGATGCTTTTAACCCGGTGATCTCCTGGAGAATATCAACAGAAAACGCGCCCTCAAAAAGGGCGGCCTGGGCCGTCAGGTGCCGGGAAAGCGCTTTTTGATTGTTTAGGGGCATTTCGGATTTCATAGCAGAAATTAACACGACTCTCCCGCAGGGTCAATGGTTAGTTTAATATTTGGACTTTTGTCCAACAATCGAACGTTTATGCAATTATTATTAAATTCAATATTGATATAAGCAGGTGATATAAAATGCTAAAAATACATAATGGCCTCTTTCCCCTCTCTGATCCGAAAAAAGCAAATTCCTATCTTTCGGGCCTCAAAAAGAGAGTAGATTCTGTTTGCTGTAAATTATTTGGAAACCATATTCTTGTATTGATTATTAATCATTAAAAGTGATAAGAATTAAAGAGTGTTATGAGCAAGTTCATTGATTTTACCATGTTCGGAAACAAACCGGAACTTGAACCATGTCCACGGTAACCCAATTAAGAAAACTGCTTCCTGAAATCATTGCCGAGTTCCCATCGATATCCGTGTTGTATCTTTTCGGATCCCATGCGAAAGGGAAGTCCGGAAGCGCCAGCGATGTGGATATTGCACTGTTTACCGATGGCAATGAGAAGGCGACAATGGATTTGGAGCTTGGCCTGTTTGTTCAAAAGTGGATAAATCGTCCGGTGGATGTGGTTATCCTGCAAAAAGTTTCCCCAATTCTTCAACACGAAGTTTTACGCTCCAAAATTCGTATGTTCGAAAAAGATCCCTCCCAAAGGGCGTTTTTGGAAAATAGGGCATTTCGGGCTTTTTTGGATGCCAAATATTATCAGTTCAAACGTTTTAAGCAGAGGAGAGCTGATGGTTAATGTTTTGATTGTAAGGCGGCTTTTGAATAACCTGGAAGGTTATGTCAGTGAGTTAAGAAACGCCACAGACATCACCCACGAAAAATATTTAAATGACATTCGTCTTCAGCGATTTGTGGAACGAACCCTTCAGATTGCAATTGAATGCTGTTTTGATGTGGTCCATCATATAATTTCCGATGAGGGCTACCGGGAGCCGGACTCCTATGCGGATGCCTTTGTCGTGCTGGCGGAACAGGGAGTGTTAACCCAAAAGTCAATGGGCGACTATCAACTCATGGCACAATTTAGAAACAAGATTGTTCACTATTATGAGAAGATCGATCCGGAGCAGGTGTACGCAATTTTCAAGGGTAAGCTCAATTCATTTAACAGTTTTAAGAACCAGATCGAACAATGGATTGACCTAAATACAGAGCAAAACCCAATTTGATCCTTTTATGGGGTCAAGTCTGCTCTTGGCTTATTTTCAATATCCGGGACCGGCTATACTTTCTGGAAGCCCTGGAAAAAGCCCTTCCCATTGTTTTAAAAAAATAACCAACGGCCATATCCTCATCTCAAAGCAAGCTTAATCTAACTTTAATAGTGCAAGCGGCAAGGGAATAGCCGGGATACCATGGATCGCGCTTTTCCACCGATGCGACACATCCTCGTAATAGGGCAAGTCGCCGCGGGGACGTCCAGGTGGTTGATCCGTTTACTGACAAGGGTATAGGACCACGAGCTGCCTCCACACACAATAAAGGCCCTGTTCGGACAAATGACGGTGGCGATGTTCAAAGATACGGTATATAACCGAAGCGGAACATAGACATATGGATACGGGTGGGTGACCTAGCATGAAACAATTATGATAATAATAGGATGGCGCGTATGAAAACGATATGCCAAGACCTTGCAGATGAACAAGAAGCACTGGATAAGGTTGTTTCCGATCTATATGAGCAGAAATGGAAGACCATTACGCCGTTTGACGAATGGACCATCTTGGTCTCTGAACTAAATGCATAGGGAGGTAATTCAAATGAGTAAGATAGACGGTAAGGTTGAAGTCAGAGCACCCATGTCGGGCGTATTTTACCGGAGACCATCTCCGGAAGACCCAAATTACGTGGAAGTCGGCGATACGGTCAAAAAGAAGCAGGTGCTGGGCTTGCTGGAAACCATGAAGGTCTTTCAGAAAATCAAATCCCCTGTGGCCGGAAAGGTGGTTGAAATCGTGGCGGAAAATGAGGTGCCGCAGATGGATGGTGATCTGTTGTTTGTACTGTCAACAGAATAATTGTTAAAAAAATTGAATCGAGGACGAAAATGTTTGACAAAATATTGGTGGCAAACAGAGGGGAGATTGCGCTCCGAGTGATTCGGGCCTGCAAGGAACTGGGCATAAAGACAGTGGCTGTCTATTCGGAGGCGGATGAAAAGGGGCTGCATGTCGAATTGGCCGATGAAAAAGTGTGCATCGGGCCGCATATGAGCGCAAAAAGTTATCTGAGCATCGAAAATATTCTCCAGGCGGCCTCAGAGACCGGGGCCCAGGCTATCCATCCAGGTTACGGGTACTTGGCGGAGAATGCCGCCTTTGCCCGGGCGTGCCAGGACGCCGGGTTGGTGTTCATCGGGCCCGACCCGGAGATCATGCAGCTGGCCGGAGACAAAATTACCGGAGTAAAGATCATGAAAGAGGCCGGCGTGCCGGTGATCCCCAGCAGTGGAGAGGGGGTGGGCAGCATTGAGGCTGCCGAGCGCGTTTGCGAAGAGATCGGTTATCCGGTGATGATCAAGGCTTCCGGGGGCGGCGGTGGCCGTGGTATTCGGATCTGTGACAATCCTGAAACCCTGCGTGAGGAGTATCCGGTTGCCAAGATGGAGGCCAGGGCTGCGTTTGCCAATGATACCGTCTACATCGAAAAATACATCGTGCGGCCGCGCCACATCGAATTTCAGATCCTGGCGGACCGCTTTGGCAATGTGGCCCATCTCGGCGAGCGAGAATGCTCCATTCAAAGACGGTTTCAAAAACTCATTGAAGAGGCGCCGTCTCCCAGGCTCACACCTGAACTGCGGGCAACCATGGGCCAGGCCGCCGTCACCGCGGCCAGGGCGGTCAATTATTCCAATGCCGGCACCGTGGAGTTTCTTGTCGATTCCGATGACAACTTTTATTTCATGGAAATCAATGCCCGAATCCAGGTGGAGCACCCGGTCACTGAGTTGACCACCGGCATCGATCTGGTCAAGGAGCAGATTCGGCTTGCCGCCGGGGAACGGCTCACCTACAGCTTTGACGATCTGAACCTGAGGGGCTGGGCCATCGAATGCCGAATCAATGCCGAGGACCCGGAGAGAAACTTTCTGCCCTCACCGGGCACCATTGCGGACTATCATCCGCCCGGCGGCTTTGGGGTCCGGCTTGACACCCATCTATACCAGGGTTACGAGCTGCCGGTGTTTTATGATTCCCTGGTTGCCAAACTCATAAGCTTTGATCTGACCCGAGACGGCGCAATTTCCATAATGAAACGAGCGCTCTCGGAATATCGAATCGAACCGCTCAAGACCACGATCCCCCTGTATCTGGAGATCATGGATGATCCCGATTTCCAGGCGGGGCGGTTCGACACAAGCTTTATCACCAAATTCGTCCCTGATGCGGATGACGACGATGATGATTGAAAGGAATTAAAGAAAATGGGCAAATGGATGAACAGCTACCTGGCCAGGCTTGAAGCGAACCGACAGGAGAACCTCGCCGGTGGCGGTAAGGAGCGAATTGAAATTCAGCACAGCCTGGGCAAATTGACTGCCCGGGAACGGATCGAGAAGCTAGTTGATCCAGGAAGTTTCATGGAGATGGGGTCGGTGGTGCGCGACACTGAGGCGATCCTGCCAGTGTATCAGGATCCTTCCCGGGAGGCAAAACCGAGCCCTTCCGACGGCGTGATCATGGGCCTGGGAACCATAAACGAACGCCGGGTGATGATCTATTCCATGGACTTTACGGTCATGTCCGGATCGGTGGGTGACCAGGGCGTCTGGAAGATTGCCGAACTGGTCCAGATGGCCGGCCAGGAGCAGGTGCCTATCATCGGCATGATCGATTCGGCCGGATCCCGGTTCAGCGGGGCCATGGGTCGAATCGGTCTATTCGGTATGGGACGACTGGTGAGAAATTACAACCTCTATTCCGGGATCATTCCCCAGATCACGTTGGTGCTGGGTCCCTGCACCGGTCCCATGGCCCAGATTCCGGCATTGTCCGATATTCTGATCATGAATCAGGACACGGGCTTTTTGTGGCTCGGCGGCGAAATCGAATCTGAAGATGCGGGCAATGCCGATTTTCACATGGAAAAAAGCGGCCAGTGCGACCTCATTGCCGATAGCGATGAAGCGGCCGTTGACATGGCCCGGCAAGTGCTTGCCTTCATGCCCCAAAACTGCTGGGAAAAGTCCTCGGATATCAAGACAGAGGATAAACCGGATCGAAGAGAAGCGGCGCTGCTCGATATCATGCCGGATAACCCCAAGTTTACCTATGACATGCATGAGATAATCGAGCTGATTGTTGATGACGAGGACTTTTTCGAACTGAAGGAAGACTTCGCCCCGAATCTGATGATCGGTTTTGCCCGTTTCGATGGTATGGCGACCGGCATCGTAGCCAGCAACCCGGATGAACTTTCCGGCATCATGGAGCCGAATTCTTCGGACAAGTATGATAAGTTTATGATGTTTCTCGATGCTTTTAACATTCCGATATTAAATATCTCAGACACCACGGCTTATCCACCCGGTGATAAGTGGGAGCGCATGGGCGTGATTCGCCACGGCGCCAAGAACCTGCACGGCTATACCCACCTGACCAATCCCAAGGCTACGGTGGTGCTGAGGCGTTCATACGGCGGATCGAATATCACCATGGGGTGCGCCAAGATGGGGCCGGATTTCATTTTTGCCTGGCCCACGGTGGAGTTTGCCCCCACCGGCCCGGAATCCATCGTCCAGGCGGTTTTTCACAAGGAACTGGCAAAAGCGAAGGAAGCGGGCAATTACGAGGAAGTGTATAATGCATACTTGACACCTATCAAGGAGCAATTCAGCGTCATGAACATGGCGAAAACGTTTACTAGCTGGTACACGGTTCATGAAGTGATCGATCCCCGGGATACGCGCGCCCACATCGTCCGAGCGTTTCGGGCGACGCGGCAGAAACGGGAAGATTTTCCAGAGAAGAGACGGTTTGTGAAACCAGCTTAGAACCCGAGAACAAGGAATTTTACCATGGGAAAAATAATGGAAGCGGCTATTAAAAAATACCAGGACCTCCAGGAGAAAAATCAGCTGGGAGGTGGCATTGAGCATATAGAGCGGCAGCACAAACGGGGAAAGCTAACGGCCCGGGAGCGTATCGATTCGCTGATCGACCCCGGTACCTTTCGAGAACTGGGCTCTGTTGTGGGCAGCACCGGCCGGCGAATGGACGGTCGCGTAACCCCAGCCCCCTGTGACGGTGCCGTTGTCGGCACGGCAGACGTTCACGGCCGCCCGGTTATGATCTATGCACCGGATTTTACGGTTCTGGGTGGATCAACTGCGGCACAGCATATTTTTAAGTATTTAAAGACACTTGAAATGGCCGCTGCGTGGGGGATTCCGTCGGTGAATCTGCTCGACTCTTCCGGCGGACGGCTGGGACAGACTGATGTAATTTCCGCCGGAGTCGACTGGCATTTCAGGGTGCAGTCCAAATATTCCGGCGTGATTCCCCAGATCACGGTGCTCATGGGGCCTTGCATCGCCGGCGGTGCCTACCTGCCCACCCTCTGCGACATGCTCATTATCAGCCGAATCTCCGGTAATATGTGGCTGGGCGGACCCCGGCAGACGGCGGCCGCCACGTCGGAAAAAATCGATCGGAACATCGGTGGCGCGGATTACCACATGCAGATCAGCGGCTCGTGCGACATGGTGGGAGACGATGATCCGGAAAGCATCGAAAAATGCCGGACGCTGCTTCGCTATTTGCCGTCAAACTACCGGGAAAAGCCCAATGCATGGGAAACGACAGACAAAGCAGACCGGGAGACGCTGCAGTTAACTGATCTTGTCCCGGATGAATATGATACCACCTATGATATGCATGAGGTTATCCGGGCAGTGGTGGACGATGGCGATTATCTGGAAATCAAGGACGAATACGCCAAAAACCTGATCACCTGTTTTTGCCGGTTTGACGGTCAGGTGGTGGGACTGGTGGCCAACAATCCGCTGCACGGGGGCAGCATCCTGGAAATAAACGCTTGCGACAAGTACTACCGGTTTTTGCAGATCCTGGATGCCTACAACATCCCGCTGGTGAATCTGGTGGATACCCCGCCGGCGGTGCCCGGCGAGAAAGAGGAAGAAAAAGGACTTTTGCGGCACATGGGCAAAATCAGCGATGTATACAATACGGCAACGATTCCAAAGATTTCCGTGGTTCTCAGGGAAGCCTATGCCGATAGCGGGGCCATGATCATGGGCGTTCCCAAGAGCATGGGCGCTGATCTCGTTTATGCATGGCCCATTGCCCGCTTTGGTGTTGAGGCCTCCACCCTCGATTATACGAACCATGTAAAGGGTATTGAATCGGACGCTTACGAAGCCTATTTGAACCGCTCTCGAAAGACAGTGGATGCCTTTGACGCCGGATACACCTGGACCGCTCAACTGGTGGATGAGATGATTCTTCCCAAGGACACGCGAAGAAAAATCATTGAAGCATTAAATTTGACCAGAAATAAACACGAAGCATTACCCAAACGCGCTAAGAGTCACAGTGCGTCGCCGACATAGCCCTAATTCGACAAATTGGCTTGAAATTGTTGGAGCGGTATAACATGGAGGTAATTAAAATGGCAGGTACCGAACACACATTATATGAAGTTAAAGACGATGCGGCATGGATTACCCTAAACCGTCCGGAGAACCGAAATGCATTATCCGCAGGCCTTATAACCGAGCTTTACGATCACCTGGTCGCTGCAAATAAGGATGACAGGGCACGCTGCATGGTCATCACCGGTAACGGTCCGGCGTTCTGTGCCGGGGCTGATCTTAAAGGCGGATCGGCTCCCAGTGGTCGTACCGTGTCCTTTGTTGACTTATTGAATCAGATGATGGACAGCAAAAAGCCCGTGATTGTTGCCATCAATGGTTTTGCCTTTGCCGGTGGGCTCGGAATCGTTGCTGCTGCAGATATCGTTGTCACCTCGGAAGATGCCAAGTTCAGTTTCAGCGAGGTGAAGATCGGCGTCATCCCGGCCATGATATCGGTGGTATGTCTGCGCAAGCTGGGCAAGCACCATGGCATGAAACTGTTTCTGACAGGTGAGCGTTTTGACGGCAAACAGGCCGTGCATTACGGATTAGCGCATCGAGCCGTACCCCTCGCCGATCTGACCGCCGCGGTTCAAGAAGAAGTCGATGCCATCAAATTGGGCGGTCCGATTGCCGTGGCAGAAGCCAAGAAACTGGTGCGCATGGTACCTGAGCTCTCTATAGAAGAAGGTTTTAAAATAACCGCCGAGTGGAGTCCAAAGTTATTTGCGTCGGAAGAGGGCCAGGAAGGTATGCGGGCATTCCGGGAAAAACGCAAACCGCGGTGGGTGACCGAGTAGACATGAAAATGCTGGATCACAAATGTAAAAAAATCGGAGTGATTTGAATGAAGGACAATACAAAAGAACTACAGGAATTTCGTGCAGAGGTTTCTGCGTGGATGAGTGAGAACAAACCGGCGGATCCCGGTTTTTTGT
>JAFDDL010000223.1 GCA_019310865.1 Deltaproteobacteria bacterium
CACTGAAGAGGCGGACCTGTTTTCGGGTTATTCCATTCGCCGAAAGCAACGTCTGCATGATCGTTTCGTCATTCCCGCCGTAGGTGATGCCGATTGTCTTGCCTTTTAAATCGGCCACCGTTTCGATGGCAGGACCATCGCCCCGGTAAATCCATTGAAGGGGATTAATCTGAAAAAGCTGCGCGACCACCACCACCGGCGAGCCCTTGGCCAGGGCGCGAATCACCTGGTCGGCGGAGGCCACACCGAAATCGGCGTAACCCAGTTCGATCTCCCGAATGGCGTCGCGTTCAGGCCCACCGGCTTTGACGGTTACCGCCAGGCCCTGGTCCTGAAACAAGCCGTTAACATCCGAATAGAGAGCGCCCACCACGCTGGTGTTGAATAGCCACTTAAGCCGATAGACCACCGGTTCAGCTGTATCCGCGCCGGCGCCGACGCTTGAAAGAAGAAAAACGCCCAGGGCGAAGAAAAACAGTCGCGGCAAGAAAAGGCGCCGTATCACGCCGATGCTTGCATACCCTGGGACCAGACCATTTTGATGCGTGTGCCGATCCATTCCAACATTCCCTGGTAAATTGAAAGTGAAATCCCGATCAAGAACAGGGCGATCAAAATCTTTGACAGATCGCTCTGATATAGGGCAATACGAATACTGTATCCGATCCCGGCGTTGGCTGCAATGAATTCCGATACGATGGTGCCGGCCATGGCCAGTGTCGCACTGCCGGCGATGACCGTTGTGAGTTTATGAAGATTTTCAAACGCACGGATTTTCACCTCCAGCTGCCAGCGCATCCGGCCGGTGACCGTATAAAAATGCTCCACATCCGAAATCGGTTCCGACATGATGCCCAAAACAGACAGCAGCATCGGAAAATAACAAATCATGGCCGCAATGAGCAGCCTCGAGAAAAAGCCGTCCCCCAGCAAAATAAAGATAATGGGTGCAAGGGCCACAATGGGATAGGCCTGGATATTATAGGCCGCCGCCTTGACAAAAGCGCCGAACCAGGATGTCTGACGGCCCAAAATCCCCACCAGAAAGGCCAGAAAGATGGAAATGATCTGCCCGATAACCGCCACGTAAAGCGTATCAAGCACATCGGCCAGGTACCGCAAGGACTCCTGGGAGGCCGTGCGCCAGATATCCAACGGGGCTGGAATCACATAGTCGGATAAATCTAACCCGTATTTGACGGCAAGCAGAAGCCCCAATCCGATCGAATAGAACGCAAAGAAATGATAAACCCGTCTAGGCAGCATTCATCACCTCCAGCATGGTTTTCTCCAGGGCATCCCGTTCCGGCGACCGGCCCGGCATTTGATCGTTTCCCGCCACCCAAACCACCTGGGGTGTCCGATGTAATCCCCGAATGACGAGTATTCGCCGGCAAACCTTGGATACTTCCGACACGTTATGGGAGATATAGAAAAAGCATCGATTGGGGAAGATCTCCTTAATGGTTAAAATGATCTTCTCACGGGTTTGCTCGTCGACGTTGGCAAGGCTCTCATCCATGATCAACGCTTTGAAGTCCTGGACCAGGTAACGGATCAGATTCACCCGGTTCTTCTGCCCTAATGAAAGCTGGGAGAACCGAGAATCGATAACATCGGACAGGCCGAAAATTTCCACCAGTTCATCTTTTAGGGGCTTTCGGTCAGGCGGTGTGATCTTTTCCAGATGTCGCATGGCACTGGACCAGTCGGGCAGTCGCTCGGTATTGTAAGTGTAGAACAGGGGGCTTGCCCCGTGTGTAATCAATTCGCCGGAGAAGGTCTTGATATCGCCGGACAGAATTCTGGCCAGTGAGGTTTTTCCCACGCCCGAAGGGCCAAACAGGGCATGAAATCCCGGCTCTTCGACCTCAAAGGTCAGATCCCTTAAAACATCCGTTTCAGAGTTCGGATACTGTAATCGTATATTTCGACAAGCCAGTTTCATTTTGCTAAAAACTCACCAACGCTTCGTTTGAAAGCCCTGGCTAACACCAGGCTCATGTGATCCCGTCCGGGGATGATATCCACGACCGCACCGGGTATTTTTTTCGCAAACTCATGGGGCGCCCCCACCACCGTATCCAGATCTCCCCCGACGATCAGAACCGGCCGGGTAATGCGTTCGAGTCCGGGTGCACCTGTCGCGTATACTCCCCGGGTACAGGCCATCAGGGCCCGCAAATAGACGTCGGAAATGGCGCTTGGCAGTTTCACGGACAAGGCATTGGCCATTCGCTCGTCCCGGTTTTGCCATCGCAACAGGTTGTCGCCGATACCGCCCAGAATACCCGATCGAAAGCGATCCGGCCAATTGGCAAGCAGGTGGGCTGAAAGCCATGCGCCCATGGAATAGCCCATCACATCAGCCCGGTCAATGTCCAGGCTGTCCATGAGACCAATGATGTCACCGGTCATCCGGTCCGGATGATAGGACTCGATACCATGGTATTTATGGCTGGCGCCATGACCGCGTAGATCCAGGGCAATCACCCGCCGGCCCATAGAAGTCAAGTATTTATACCAGCCCGTATTTTTCCAGTTCACGGTTCGGTTGCTAGCGAAACCATGGACAAGGACAATCGGTGGGCCGGCACCCACATCATCGAACGAAATGGTTGTCATAACTGAAATCAGATGCTCTCCTTACCATCAATACCTTAATGCGCTTTTAATTCCATGGCAAGGGCCCCCGTATCATCCTGGGCTGAATAAATCTTATAAAATGGCGCTCTTACTGGGCTCAGGCGGACAAAGTTTTTTCATTTCGCGCGCTGTTTGACAGTTGGCCGGAATTGCTCTAAGAATGCAGGCATTAAAACTCTAATCAGGAACCCTGAATGGCGAAACGAACTAGCAGGCGGCGACGGATTTGGAACACGCTCGGCATCCTGGTGCTGTTTTTTTTGATCATTGTGCTGGCAGTCCCCAGAGTTTTCAAACTTCAGGGCATTCAGAATAAAATAAAAACCCACCTGACCCGGCAATTGGGAGGGGTGGTCGATTTTAAACAGACAACCTTTCGCTTTTTTCCCCGTCCCGTCTTTCAAATTAATCAAGGAAAGATTATCTTTCCGGAAAAAGCAAGCGGAAGCTTTCAGACGCTATCGGCTTTTCCCAAGCTTTTTCCGATGCTTGCCGGCAAAATCCATCTGACCGATATGTCCATCGAGGGACTCGATTTGCGCATTGAATTGCCGTTGGAAAAAACGGATGAAACCACCATCGGGGTGTCCGGAACAGCGCTAAATAAATGGATCGCCGCATTGTTTTCGGAATATGAGTCATGGGACATTTCAGAGCAAACGAAACTGCACAATGCGCGGTTGGCTCTCTCACAAAAGGAAGAAACGCTTTTTTTCTTCGAGAATATTCAGGCCAGCATCAGACACAAGTCCCAGAACATTTCAGCCACGGTGTATTCCCACTCGACGCTGTGGGATAGCGCAAATATAACGCTTCGTGCAAACCCAAATGATTCCACCGGCGAACTGGATATCGCCTTGAAACAGTTTCAACCCTGCCCCATGATCGATTACTTTTTCGGCAAAACACAAATATGTCTGGCAAAGGCGCTCCTGGACTCAGATCTTCATGTTGCTTATGGTGGGTCGGACCGGTTGACCATTTCCTTGGAAACCGAAAAGCCCGTATTGACGATAGAGAAAGACGATACGCCCATCAATATTCAAGCTGTCCGGGCAATCGGAGAGCTGATTTTCGATAAGGATAAGACCCGATTAACCATATCGGATCTGGATCTTTACCAACCGAAAATCAAACTGTCCGGTGAGTTTCAAATGGACCGACAGCCCCAACGCATTTCGTATTCGATTAACGCCCGCGAAGCGGATGTTCCCGCCATTCGCAAGGCTGCATTAGTGTTAGCCGGCAATAAAAAAGTCATCCGGAATCTTGCACATATCGTCAGAGCGGGGCATATCCCATGGGTCACCATTCAAAATCATGCCGACTCGCCGGCAAAATTGAAAAAAACCGATAATTTGCTGCTTCACGGAAAGCTTCAGGCGGGGAAAATCTACCTGCCCAAGCTCAAATTGACCATCGAGGATACCGAGGGGGAAATCACGGTATCGAACAATACCCTGGCGGTTCAACACGTCACGGGGAGGATTGACAACTCGACCGGCCGCAATGGCGAATATACCACACCCATCGGATACCCCGGGCCCAAGCCGTATTATTTTTCCGGTGACATCAACGCGGATCTCTCCCAGCTGCCCCTCCTGTTGAAACGTCTCGTAAAAAATGACGCTTTCGCCAACGAGATGAAACGCATTGAAAAGATGCAGGGCCGGGCTGATGGTAAACTGATTCTGGACCGGCGAACCGATCGTTTGCTGGTTCTGGTGGATGGAAACAGGTTCCAATTTGACACCGGGTACCTGCGAATCCCCTTTGCCCTGTCCGTGTCAGGCGGCGCGTTTTCCTACCGCCCGGGCCGCATCGATCTTCAGCAGGCCCACGGCAGGATCGGCAATTCCACCTTTTCTCATCTGGACGCAAGCGTGGACTGGCAGGCCGGAGCACGCATCGCCGTTACTGCCGGTCAGGCTGAATTGGAAATGGAATCGCTCTATCCCTGGATTACATCATTTTCGAAATTTGACCAGGCTCTGAAAAATTTCCAGCCCCGCACCGGCAGTATTTCCATCGACACGGTGTCCGTATCGGGTACGATTCAACCGGAGAGCCAGTGGGATTTTGATGCAACCGGCCAAATGTCCCATCTGACCCTGCAAACACCGGTCTTTACAGAGCCCATTTCCTTGGAAGACGGCCAATTCCGGCTTCGGCCCAATCATCTCGAGTTCACGGACGCACATGCCTTGGTTATGGATGCGGACCTGGAACTGTCCGGAAACATTGACGGTTTTCAGGGCAATGCCTATCGGTTTGATGCAAACCTGCGAGGCGAATTCGGCCCCAAGCTTTCCGCCTGGATACAGGACCGAACCCATTACCCGTCTGCCTTGAAATGGCGAACTCCCGTTCAAATCTGCCCACTGGATTTAACATGGCACCAGAACGAAGAAACCGTCATATCCGGAAAGGCGACCGTTTCCGGGGGACCCACCGTCGATCTGACCCTGTCGCAGACAAGGTCCAGACTGACCGTCTCCAAATTAACGATTCAGGACCGTCAATCCAACGCCGAGATTACCATCGAGCGTACCCAGGACTCGATAAATGCCGGTTTTACCGGCAACCTCGAAGCGGCCACCGTGACCGCCCTGTTGCGGAAAAACGATCTGTTGTCCGGTTCCATCACCGGTGATGTTAAAATGCGCTACCTCCCCGACAGTCCCCATAAGCCCTGGGTATGGGGACGTCTCCAGGCCAGAGGTGTTAACATGGCCCCCTTTCATTGGCCTTTCCAGGTGGATAATTTAAATCTGAGCGCCGAAAAGGACGCGTTTACCATCAACCATGTGGGCTTTGTCTGGGATGACATCCGATTTGGCGCATCCGGTAATATTAACCTTGCGGGCACCGGAGCGCAATTCGACATGGACCTGTCGACCGATCAATTGACCTGGGAACAGGTCCAAACCATCCTTAATGGCCTGAAAAGCGATTCGACGCCTGAACGAACCGATGCACTCTGGCCGATTCCCCTTGACGGTGTCCTGCGCGTTAAATGTGACGCGTTCACGGTCAAAGCGCCCGTCGCGTTCCGCCCACTGGTGGCCACGCTTTCCTTTTTAGGCGATTCGGTGGATATCGTATTTTCAAACGCAAATATCTGTGGAATATCCACCCCGGGCCTTATTGTTGTGTCGCCCCAGGCTCGCCGGTTTGACTTTCGTCCCCGGGCCTTTAATGAGGATCTGGCGGCCGTCAAAACCTGTCTTTTTGGAGAAGGTGTCATCATGGATGGCCGATTCGGTATTGAAGGCGGGCTGACTGCGGAACCAACGGGCGAAACGCCCCTATTGGAGGCATTCACGGGAAATCTGGCATTCTCGGCCACAGACGGCCGGATTTATCGAATCCAAGTACTGGCAAAGCTTTTTTCCATGATCAACGTGGCGGAGATCGTTTCGGGAAACTTTCCAGACCTGGAAAAAGAAGGGTTTCCTTATCGGACAGCCCGCGTCAAAGCGAATGTTCGAAATGGCGTTCTGACCTTGAAAGATGGGATCGTGGACAGTCCGGCCATGAAGATCTTCTTTTCCGGAACGGAAAATCTGACGGAAAAAACCCATGACCTGACCATGGTCGTTGCACCACTGGGTACCATCGATATGATTGTCAACAAAATCCCCATCGTCAAGGATGTCCTGAACAGGGGCTCTTTTTTCTACCCGGTAAAAGTAACCGGCGATTG
>JAFDDL010000224.1 GCA_019310865.1 Deltaproteobacteria bacterium
GAGCACGGCCCCTTTTTATCCGAACAGGACCACAGCCGCCTGTCGGATTATGAGGCCTTCGGCGTGGATGTCTATTGGGTTTCAACACTAAACCAACAAATCATGGTCCATACCATGCGCGACGGTAAAGGCTATTTTGTGGTGCCCGACCGGTTGGCCAATTTCCACAAATCGATGCTCTTTGCCTTTTACGGTTCCAACCAGGCCCTTTCTAAGACCGGCAACCGGTGCATCGGCGCGCTCATGGATGCATTGATCCGTTTCTGGGGGAAACACATCGGTATCGTCACCGGGGGCGGCAGTGGCGTCATGGAACAGGCCAACACGCTGGCCCGGGCCCGCGGCATCCTCTCCGGCGCCAATTTTCTGGACATCACGGATCAATCCATGACCACCGATGTCGATTTCTGCCAGGTGTTTCAGTCCACTTGCCGACACAGCCGCCAGAAGTGGTTCGAAGTGGCCTCCTTTCCTATCTTCAACGTGGGCGGCCTGGGATCACTGGAAGAGCTGGGCATCACCTTGTGCAACATGAAACTGTCCATCACCGATCCGGTTCCGGTGATTTTATTTGACACAGAAGGCTCCGGCGCATTCTGGTCCGGAATTAAAGATCAGACAGACGTGATGATCGATCGCGGGCGGGCGCCGGAATGGATTCGAGATAATCTGGTGATGACCGACGATCCCCAGGTGGTCATCGATACATATAGGGAAAGGTTACACCTTTTTTAGGCAATCGGATTTGTTGGACAGCAATCAGGGAGACTAGGCTAAGCACCGCACCGCCCCAGAAGGGAATCCGGTAGTCGATCATCCAGAGAAATCCGCCGATGGTGGGCAGGACCACGGCCGCCATATGGTTGATGGTAAAGCCCACCGCCATGCTCGGGGCGATATCTTTGACATCTCCCACCTTTTGGAAATAGGTCCGAATGGCAATGGCGAAATTGAAAAACATGTGATCCAGGATGTAAAGACCGGCAACGACCATTTTTGATGAAACGGCTGCATAGGCCACAAAGATCAGAATCAGGCTACCGTATTCGAGGCTTAATACCCACCGCTCACCGAACCGGACGATGGCCCGGCCGATCCATGGGCTCAGAAAATAGTTGATGATATTGTTGACGATAAACAGGACGGCAATGTCTCGGACGCTGAAGTGAAACTTTTCCACCAACAGTAATACGGCAAAAGCGATGAAAATCTGCCGCCTGGCCCCACTCATGAAGGTCAGAAAATAATAAAGCCCGTACCGGCGCCGAAAAATCATCTTCTTGTGCTGGGGAACGATGTTGCGATCCGACGGGTCTTGGAAAAACGCCCACAAACCCGCGACAATTACAATTACACCGGCCAGCACGAACATCTGGTTATAACTGAGCAGTTGGGACAGGCCGAAGATCAAAATCCCCGCAGTGACATTGGCCGCGGCTGACAGGCTCCTGATTCGGCCGAAAACCAGGGGGGATGTGGCTTCATCGAAGTACTGAAGTGTCAGCGACTGGTTGGTGGTCTCATAATAATGAAACCCGAAGCTCATAAGCAGGGTCGCCCCGACGAGCCAACCGAAATCGGGCAATACCCCGGTCGCCAGGACACCCGCCCCCAGACATAACACGGAAATGGCGGAAAGCCGGTGTTCCTGGATGATTCGAATGACAAAAACCGCCAGCAAGGCTAAAAAACCGGGGATTTCCCGGATGGACTGAAGCCCGCCGATGTGTTTGCCCGCAAGCCCCACCACTTCAACGGCATAATTGTTAAACAGCAACATCCAAACCTGAAGGCCCAGGGCCGAACTGATGGCCAAAACCATCAAAAACCGGTACATGGGTGTCTGCTGCCACAGGGGTGTCTGGCCGGGTTTGTAATCCGCTATGATATTCATTCAGCAGCAGGTGCCACCGGCATCCGATTCGGGTGTTGTCTCACCAAAGGGTGTCTCACCACCACAAGCCCCGAAGAGGCCGTAATGCGTATCCCAGCTGCCGATAAAATCGAAATGGCGCTTAAATCGCGATTCATTCAACATCCGGTAAGTATTTCCGCATACTGGAAATACTTTGCCGGTTTCAATGATATGGTGTTTATCCAGGATAAACCGTTTGGGATGATGTGCAACCGTGCCTTTATAGATAACCGCCTGCCCGAAATCTTCACAGGCCGACTCCAGCCCGGCAATCTTAAAGAGTCGGTAGGTAGCGGAGAAAAAGCGAATGTGGCCGATTTTCTTTTCAATTTCCTCGTTATCCAGAGAGATGCACCGGTCTTCAACCAACCGAGGGTCGGTAAATCCGGCGGCCTGGGACAGCCGGATAAAATCGTTCCAGTACAACGCCCCGCTGAGGCACTCGCCGTAGAGCGCCGGATCGTCCATCAGGTGTTTGGGAACCCGCCGGTCGGCATAAACATCCGAAAAATACAACTCGCCGCCGGGTTTGAGCAGGCGGTAGGCCTGGTTCAACACCGCCGGTTTGTCCGGAGAGAGGTTGATCACGCAGTTGGATACGATGATGTCAAAGGTTTCGTCTGCCAGCTCCAGCTCATCCAACCGTTCAATATACCCTTTTTTAAATTCGACATTCCCGGTTTCATAACCGAATTTCCGACAATGAAACGTCAGATGTCGCTGGGCCACCTCCAATTGCTCATCGGTCATATCCACTCCGACGATCCGGCCCGTTTCACCCACCAGCTGCGCCAGAACATAACAATCCCGGCCCGATCCGCTGCCAAGGTCCAGGATCGACATTCCCGCCAGGTCTTGGGGCGCCACCAGCCCGCAGCCATAATAGCGAGACAGCACTTCGTCGTGAACGTTGGACAGCGCGCTGCGCACATAATCCGGATAGGCCGCAGCCGTGCAGCATGCATTGGTCTTCAGATCGTTTGTGGGGGACAAAATTTTCCCGTAGTAATTTTTCACTTCATCATGCATTGCAGGCTTCTCCGTATGGCATTTTTTCAATTTCGCATGGTATTACCGTTCCTGACTCACCCTTCGTACAGCACGGCCAGGACAACAGCCTTGCCATCCTTGGCGCTGAGAACATGGGGGGTCTCGGAAAGATAATAGATGCTGTCGCCGGGTGAAAGTTCCTCGCGGTCTTTTCCGATTTTGGCCAAAACAACCCCTTGTAGAACGAAAATAAACTCCTCGCCACCGTGGACCGACATCTGCGCTTCTGCATCTTCCTCCAAGGTCACCATCAACGCTTCCATATGGCGACCCCGGACATCCGCAGCGAGGCTTTGATAGGTATAGGCCTGTTTATCGCCTTTTTGGGTCATGGACCGGGCCACAATTCGGCGGTCCTCCTTTCTGGTCACGCAAAAATTTTTCTCCCCCTGGCCGAACAGAACGTCACTGAACGCGCTGTCCAGGGCCTGGGACAATTTCATGACTGTGCCAAGTTGCGGCTGAATTTCGGCCAGTTCAATATCGGATAAAAAATCGACATCAAATCCGGTCAGACTGGACAGCTCGTCCAATGATACCCCTTTGGCCTGCCGAATCCGCTTGATGCGATCCCCAATCGGCGCAATAGGTTCGGATTCAACTCGGGTGATGTCTCCGGTTAAATCTTCAAAAAAATCCAGATTGTCCTGGGGTTTTTGGTCCATTGTCTCCATAATGACCTCCTGTGGGTTAAATATTGGAAAGTTTGAATTGAATATAGCCGAAACCTGACATCCATATGGTTGGTGATCCGTCGCTCATGGACTTTCAGGAGCTGATTCCCATTCGCGCTTGGCAAAGCATCATATCACCGATAACCAACGCGGCCATGGCCTCCACGATGGGCACAGCCCGGGGAACCACACAGGGATCATGGCGCCCTTTTGCGGCCAGGGTCACATCCTTGCCGTCAAAGTCGACGGTTTGCTGGGATTGCCCGATGGTGGCCGGCGGTTTGAAGGCAACCCGGAAATAGATCAGCTCCCCATTGGAAATACCACCTTGGATTCCGCCGCTGTGGTTGGTGAGGGTTCCCAAGTGATCGCCCTTTTTGACAAAGGGATCGTTATGCCGGGACCCGGGAATGCGGGTACCGGCAAATCCGGACCCGATTTCAAACCCCTTGGTGGCGGGTATGGACATCATGGCATGGGCCAGCTTGGCTTCCAGTTTGTCAAAAATCGGCTCACCCAGACCGGCTGGTACCTGCCGGCATACGCACGACACGATCCCGCCCACCGAGTCGGACGCTTCTGCGGCGGTTTTTATGATATTTGTCATTTTCTCAGCCGATGCCGGATCCGGGCACCGCACGGAATGGGAGTCCACCTTCGAGCGGGTGATGGTCTCCATATCGACTTCAGGGGCGGTTTTCGTTCCCACGGCACTGACCCAGGAGACGATTTCGATGCCGTAAAGATCCACGAGCATTTTATCCGCGATGGCGCCCGCAGCCACCCGGCCGATGGTCTCCCGGGCACTGGCGCGTCCGCCACCGGAAGAGGCCCGGGTTTGGTATTTCACCTGGTAGGTGTAATCCGCGTGGGAGGGTCTTGGAATATCGCGCATCTGACTGTAATCACCCGGCCGCTGATCTTTGTTGGCCACCAGAAGGCCAATAGGGGTTCCCAGGGTTTGCCCGTTTTCAACTCCGGATAAAATGGTGACCCGATCGGCTTCCTGGCGTTCGGTAGTCAAGTTACTCTGACCGGGCCGCCGCCGGTCCAGTTGCTCCTGAATATCGCCTTCGGTAAGTGAAAGATTCGGCGGGCATCCATCCAGAATAGCCCCCACCCCCTTGCCGTGCGATTCACCAAAGGTGCTGACTGTGAGTACGGCACCAAAACTGCTCGACATATTCTTCTCCTTTTTCAGCGCCCACAAAGAGGCAGGAAACACCCCAGGCAGACCACAATTTGATGTAATATCTTATACCGGGGCCTGATGAAGGTCAACGCTGAAAAAACACTTGACATATTGTGAGCAAATCAATTGTTAGAGACTTCGAAGCACATTTGAACCTTCTAACGACAAGGGACAAGACATGGCAACACACCTGAGAAGCAACATAACTGCGAAGCCCTTGACGCCTGTCATGGAGGATTATCTGGAGGCTATTTTCGATCTGGATATTGATTGTGTCATCGAATTTTGGGTGGTGGTATGCCTCTGGATGTGTCCAGTTTTATCACGAGCGGTGTGTGATCCGACAGGTTTTTGTCGTCGCGAATAAATTCGGCTGTTTTTTCAATGGCCATCCAGTCCGCACCGACGCTCATGACAATATGATCAACGGCATAGGGATGCCGTGGATAATGGGGATAAGGATGTTTGCGACCGGCACGCGCTCGCTCGATATCGGCAATCCGGTTGTATCGGGCGGTGCCTTTACGGCAATGCCACATACCCGAAGCCGGTCGCACCCAGGTGCAAATCACGCTGTCGTCCAGGGCTTTCCAAACGGCATCTCCCAGTTGATCCAGCTGTCGATTGAAATCTCCAAGAACAATAAAATCTTCTCCCACCCCGGCCTGCGCATCCATCCACGCCGCCAACCGCGGCACCTGCACAGCCAGCCGGCTGCAGGGCGAATCGTCATTTCGATAAGCGACAGTCCGGTAGGTACATCCCGATTTTAAATGCACGCATAACAAATGCAATACCTTTCCTGCAGCACTTTTACACGTCGCAGTTACGGTATCGAATTGCAGCGTAATATGAACCCCCCATCGTTCCGATGGCCGGCAGGCAAGGCTTCGAACATCCTTCAACCGACTTACGGTCACTCCTTGTTGGTGCAGTCGGTTTTTCCGAATGGCAAACCCGGTTCGCTGCATTCGCCGATCGCGTTTCCTGCCTCTGCAACGGCCCAAATCTACATCGGGCCGGTTGGAAAGTTCAATTTTGTATTTCGACGGGTCAAATACGCGACGGGCGGCTGTCAGGTTTTCAACTTCCTGAAATGCGATGATATCCGCCTTCAGCGTATCGGCATACTCTCGAAGGGCCAAATAGTCGGCATTCTTTCGGGGTCGGCACCCGGTATCATTTCGGGCTGCAAGGTGCTCCAGATTCCAAGTGCAAAGTGTGAGGGTTGAATCGGTACCCGCATGGGAGAAATTTGGCAAAATTAATACCAGTATGAAAAGAGCCGGCAGGCATAAGGATCTCATCAAGATTCCTTTCTACTCATGCATATACCATAATAACGGGGCATTACCATGGGTCGCTTCGACGGTTGAAAACCTGAAGATTTTTTCAACGACATCCCTCCCCTTTTCATGAATACTAAGGGCTCGTGAAAAAATAATCAAGACTGCATGAACGTCAGGGGCGCCATCCACTTTCAGAATTCTATT
>JAFDDL010000225.1 GCA_019310865.1 Deltaproteobacteria bacterium
ATATCACGAAAACGGATCTCTTGAAACGGGTGCTTTCTGGCCAGTGTCATTAATGAGAGGGGCCTGCTATAGCCATTTTTCGATCCACGATATCATACGATTTTGGCGTTTTGTGATGAAACATCTAGCGACGAAAACCCGCACGCGGTTTACCCTGCGCTATGCACGTACTATTTTATGAAATCGATTAAGTGACAACCAGTGCCGGTACCACAACATACAGGGGAATCATCATGTTAATTTCAAATTATTTTTAAAGCTTTTTCCCGTTCTGTAAATCAGTTTAGTATGTATAGCATGAATGATTCTGGTTAGAGGGTGACACCGTAGCACAGATACAGCATGGTCAGGACCGTCCCAGCAAAGAGGATGGTCATGGGAATGCCGGCTTTGACATAATCGAGGGTTTTATATCCACCCGGGCGCATGATCAGCGCATTAACCTGGTGTGTGGGCAGGATGAAGGTGTTCGAGGCGGCCACACCCACCACCAAAGCGGCCATTCTCGGGTCCGCTCCCACCGAAACGGCCATATTCATGGCCAACGGCACCAGAAGCACCGTTGCCCCCACATTGGAGGCCACCAGGGTAAAAAACGTCACCAGTATCCCGATGAGAAACATCAACATCAGTGGAGAAACCACCCCGATGGAATTCATCATCAGGGTTGCGAGGAAATGGGCAGCACCGGTCTTTTCAAAGGCGATCCCCAG
Organism: Deltaproteobacteria bacterium; assembly: GCA_019310865.1. The sequence continues at coordinate 714 of JAFDDL010000225.1, forward strand.
GGGAATCAGGCCACTTAAAAGAAACACCGTCATCCAGTCCACAGATGAATAGGCCTCATCAATTGTCAAAACTTTCGACAGTACCATGCCAACCGCCCCGGTCATCAGGGCGATGGGCAAACTGACCTTCAGGCCCAGAATCAAAATCAGTGAAATGGTCAGGCAGATTACAGCATGGGGGATTTTTTCGGGCCGCATAATCTCATGCTGAATATCCTCGGTGAACACCAGATCCAGCTTGTCCTTGATATGCGGAAACTTGGTCCATTGCCCCTGGAACAGGATTGCATCGCCGGATTTGAGCTTCATATCGGAGATGTCACTCAGGTGAACCTCTTGATCCCGAAAAATTGCCAGGGGATTGACCTGGTAGCGTTTTCTAAAATGGATATCGCGCATTTTCTTTCCGGCCAGTTCCGAATGGGGCGTCACGATGGCCTCGACAATCCCGGCGTTTGCTGGTGACAGGTCCTCGGCGAACACCTCCAGGTCCTTTTTGATGGTCCAGCCCAGGTCCCGGGCCAACTGCCCGATATGCTGCTCGGTGCTGATGATCCCCACCACATCCCCCGGATCGATGACGTCCGTTCGACTGGGTGCAAGCATCTTGATCCGGCATTGATCTTTGGCGATGCAATCGACGGTGGCATGGTACATGGGCCGCAGTTTGAGCGCTTCTAAAGATTGGCGGGGAAAATCGATAGGAACAGTTAGTTCGAATATTTTACCAACCCGCTCACCATAGATATGATCAAGATAGGAGCTCATGAAACCAGATTCGGTCTTGCCCTTGTCCGCCGGCAGAACCATTTTTCCAAAAAAGATAAAATAGAGAAGCCCGGTGGCCAGCAAGGCCAAACCGATGGGCATCACGCTGAACAGGCCGAAGGGTTCAAAGGGCCTGCCCAGTACCGCTTCCGGATTTTCAGACCACCAGGAGGCCATCAGGTCGTTGAGCATGATCAGAGGACTGGAACCGACCAGGGTCAAGCAGCCGCCGATGATGGCGCAAAAGCCCATGGGCATCAAAATACCGGAGATGGAAATTTGCAGCTGCTTGCTGATTCGGGTGGCTGCCGGCAAAAACAGCGACATGGCCCCAATATTTTGCATGAAACCGGATATGACCGAAACCGCTCCGGAGAGCAATGCCATGATCCGGGTCCGGCGTTTGCCGCCCAGGCGTATCAGAAACCGGGATAGTAGATTCATGGCGCCCGATTTATCGAGACCGGCTCCGATGATAATGACGGCGATAATGGAAATTACGGCATTGGATCCAAAGCCGCTGATGGCATCCTGCGCCGAGATGACACCGGTCAGGGGTAATGCGACAATCATTAAAATTCCCACCACGTCCACACGGACCCACTCTGTAATAAACAGAAGCATTGCCATTGCCAACAATGCCAGCACAATGAGAATATCCGTTGAAAGGGCCGTCATCACGATCTCCCGGGCTCAGGTTTTCAATAAATGGAATGCACCTGACAAGTTGTAATTCGAACGGGTTTATTGTACCTATCTGCCATGGAAATCGCAAGCGCTCCGGGCCATCCCGCTTACTTGATACCAGCAGAAACCTGCCGCGTAGAGCAGGAAATCAAACGCAGCCGGTTTATCGCGACTGTGGGCAGGGCCATCGATCGAGCGCAGGCCATGGCATTCATCAATTCGATTCGCGGAACCTATCCGGATGCGACTCATCATTGCTGGGCCTTTGTGGCCGGCAATCCACACGGTGTCGGTCAAATGGGAATGAGCGACGATGGTGAGCCATCGGGTACGGCCGGGAAGCCGATTCTCAATATTTTGCAGCATAAGAAAATCGGGGAGATCGTGGCAGTCGTCACCCGATATTTCGGTGGGATCAAACTGGGCACCGGCGGCCTGGTGCGGGCCTATTCCAGCGCGACGCAGCTGGCAATGGATCATCTTCGATTGAAGGAATTTACCGTGCTTAAAACCGCGCGGATCACTATTTCCTATGCTTATGAACCGGCCATTCGCCGACTACTGGAAACCATGCAGGTGACGTTCTTTGATGTCGCCTACACGGAGCAGGTGGTTGTCACCGCCGGGATTCCCGAACACTTGGCTGATGACGTCATTCAGCGCATTGCCGATCGAACACAGGGGTCTGCAGCCATTGAATTTTCCGATAAATAAACCCGCATAACGCTAATCCTCATCAGCAATGATATGCATGCGATCACCCATCTGAAATACGGTTTGGCCATCCACCTCATCGATACAGTCCGAAACTCTTGTGAGTGCATGATCCGAGAACTTGAGACAATCGTCTTCAAACCACATGAACAGTTGATCGTTTCTGATGAAGAGATCGTCAGGAGACAGGGGTACTTTCTTTTTAGTGTTCAGCAAGAGGGTCATTGTATCCCCCTTGATGACATCAAAGACAAACAGGGCCGTCTCCTGATACGGGAAGTATACCTTTTCACGGATATTGTTATATTCCTGGGTCAGATAATAGCCGCCTGCGTCTTTTCGAATCGCGGTGTGGAAATAATCGATGATCTTGGGATGCTCAAAGGGTCCATGCTCATTATGCCAGCGACCATTGCCATCCATCCAGAAAACCGCATCCTCCCTGGACACAATAATTTCTTTGATTTCTTGATTCATGGCTTTGCTTTCCTACTTTAATTCAACATAAACATACCCACCGCCGTCATACCCGTATTTTTTCAACCTGCCGTTATAGTCACTGGTGAGTCCTTCAAAAAATTTTTCAAATGAAAGCCAATAAGGGCCCGGGCCTTCTCGATCCACATCGAGTACAAGAACCTTGTTGTCGGCGATGTGATAGGCGCCCACCGGGGAAATATGCGGGATGTGCAAACTCTTGATAAATATACCCTGATTAAAGTGCGCGATGATAAAACAGGCTCCGGACTTCTCGAAGGCGATGAGCCGATTTTTTAGTTTCTCTTTTTCATCGGCCAGGTTGGATGGGTGTTTGAGAAGCAAAACCGTCTCAACGGAATCGCAGGGAATTTGGTATTGCGCAAAACCGTTTTCGACAGCTATTCCCAACTCGGCCAGGGGCAGCCCCCGCCTGGATTTATTCCCGGAGGGGGTGATTCTATCTTTCCATTCCACCACCTGCACAGCATTTAAAATATCCGTCTGTGTCAGGGGCACCGCTTTCTCAGCCTTTTGTGTAAGCGAGCGTGCCGTATTGAGCACCGTCGCCACCGAAGCAACCGAACAGGCCGCCGAATTGAATTGAATGACGTAATGATCAAGCAGGCGTCTTGATAAGTCGGACAAGGCCGTGGGGTTGGGGTGGCTGCCGTCCGAGATGGGCTCGGAAACCGGTTTGGCAAAAGGCGGATGATTGAACAGGGCATATTTATGCGATTGGTAAAACAAGGTACTCATGATTCGATATCGTCTGAGCAACGTATGGATATTTTGCCACATGATTGTGTCCATCTGTGATTCTATAATTGGTTTTGCATGCACTTTTTTTAAGCGTGCATGTTAATCTTATATATTATATAATAGTTTAATATCCAATAAAAAAAGGGGACGTTCCCAACTTTTAAACTTTATCGCCGCGAATACCAATAAAGTTTAAAAGTTGGGAACGTCCCCTAAATTGGGGAAAAAGGTGCGCCATGCCGTTCAAGGAAAACTTGATTAAAAAGATGACCATCGACCGAATCTCAAAAACGGTTCAGGCAAGCATCGGCCCACCGGACTACACGAGGAAAGCGGACCTTTCGAGTATGCGCCGCCTGCTTGAGTTCAGTGACTTGAAGCGTCGCACTGAGCGCGACCTGGAGCTCTACCTGGCCGGTGGCGGACTTGGTCCTGAGTTGATCCTGGTATTGGATAATGAATTGGCGATCTACCGGACGACTGTCGGAGACGTGTTGATCCGGAAAAGCCCGACTCTCAAAGAAATGATAAGCATCCGCAATGCCATCAAAATTTTAAATGACTCGGATGTGGTGCTCAGTAAGAAAGGCGACTCTTTAGAAACCATCCGCTCGATGTGCATCGACCGATTGGACCTGTCGTATCATCGATCCGACCTTGAAGGCATCGCTCGTGACGGGCAGGCGGGGCTTGAAAAAGGCGAGCCGGAAACGGTTGTTGAAAACCTCTCACTTTTCTTCGAACTGATCGATTACCGCCCGCCGTCGGGGCCGCTTAAAAATAAGTTGTATTACGCCATGGGCCAATGGGGCCGAAAACCGACCGGCGATCCTGTTTTCGGACCGTTTGTTTTATATGACCGATCGGAAAACCGCCTTGTTTACAGTGATCAGGTTCTCGATCCGAAATATTCCGGCGCGGCTGAAAAGCTCCATGAATTGGGTGTCGGCCAGGCAGCCCCGGCAGCAGAGGGGCCCGCGGTGTTCGACGTTCTTGTGGACCTGACATTAAATGTCTGATATCTCGATTTCATCTTTTCGGTAAAGATTTCGTTTTGACGACCCCGCACAGCGTGATTACATTATCGGGATAAATGTATTCGTATTTATCCAGAAAGGGGAATCATCATGAAACGGACATGGGTATTTGGGCTGGGTGTGGCTGCGTTTTTGTTTTTAACCGCAACCGGGGCATGGGGGCATTGTGAAATGCCCTGCGGTATTTACGGTGATGAAATGCGATTTCAAATGATGCAGGAGCATATTACCACCATTGAAAAATCAATGAACCAAATTATCGATTTGGAAAAGAAACAGGATCACCAATCAAACCAGCTCATTCGCTGGGTGGGCAACAAGGAGCATCATGCGCAAGCGCTCCAGCAGATTATAACCCAGTATTTTTTAACACAGCGCATCAAAATCGATGCAAAGGATTATGCCAAAAAGCTGACCGTTCTACATAAAATGCTTGTATTTTCAATGAAATGCAAACAAACTACGGACGTGAAGCATGTCCGGAAGTTGCAAGACCTCGTAAAAGATTTTCAGGGACTTTATTTTTAGGAACCAGTAACTGATAATCACCAGTAACTGATAATCAATGGATCATCACCCTCACAGTCTGATCGGGCCGGTTGTCAATGCCGGAATAGAACTGCTGGAACAGGTCACCGGCAGGAAAAACCAACCGTTGCTCGACGAACTGGGCAATCTCTGGGAGACCTTGTCACAGCCTGATCCTGAGAATTCTCCTGCCTGGAATGAATTGATTGAGGCCTTTCGAGAAACACTTTACCGGTCTTTAATCGGTAAGAACCGAGAAGCTGCCAACCGGTTACGCAATTCGACCGATCACGTTGCCAATGATTCCCGGTTTTCGGCCCAAGAATGGCATCATCCATTTTTCAATTTCCTCAGACAGGCGTATTTATTGTTTTCAGATTATCTGATTGCCATTACCCAATCCGCTGAACTACCGCCGGATCAAAAGAAAAAGCACCTCTTTGCCGTAAAGCTGTTCTTAGGTGCCCTCTCGCCCGGCAATTTTCTGATCACCAATCCGGAAGTCATTAAACGGGCCATCGATACCAACGGGAAAAGCCTGCAAAAGGGCTTGGAGAATTGCCTGGCGGATATTCAAAAGGGCCGTATCAGCACAACGGATGAATCCGCGTTTCAGGTGGGGAATAATATCGCGGCA
>JAFDDL010000226.1 GCA_019310865.1 Deltaproteobacteria bacterium
CTTGGAAGTAATATGCAAGTAGTATTTGCATTATCCAGAAAAATCTTCATCCTTTTAAAATGCTGCAACCTCCTGTTTTTACGGTGCATATCTCTTTTCGTTCAGTCACTAGATAGAAAGGAACAACAAAGCTCAAGGCGCCGTTCACCAGGCAAGCACCGATACAAAAAGCGGTGAATTTAAACTCCGATGCCAGCAGGATGGAAGCCAGCACTGCCAAGCCGCTGCCGATGAACAGCCACAGTCTTCTGCTGCCATGTCCAGCTGCAGCCGCTGCCGCCATGGCACCGAGAATGCCCGCTATCATACAGATGGACAATGCCACGCCCACATCCTCCGCTGATAGTCCACCGCCGATACCAATGCGATCCAGATAGGCCCATTGTGCACCGTTGGAAGCATAAAATAGGAAAAAGGCCAGCAGCACAATAATCGTCGCGCCGGTAAACAGCGATTTGAGTGGCGCCAATTTTTCTTCTTGGCTGCCGAGATCCGCCGGACCGGATGTGAGCCAGGGACAAATTAAAATGCCGACGACGGAGATGATGGCTATACACAAAAAGACCCCGCCCATGCCGATGGATGCCAGCAGGTTAGGCAGGAAAAAAATACCCACCCCGCCCATGGCAAACTGAGCCACAATGGCCAGGCTGAATTTTGCATCCGGATTTCTCATGGAAGAGAGAATGCCAATGGCAAGACCTAGAGCAACCCCCGCGCCGGCACCTGCGAAAAACCGAAGCAGGCACAAAAGCGCGACACCTTTAGCTGCGGCAGACAGAATGTCGCATATAATAATACCGATCAAGGCAATCAAAGTTGTGGTACGCTGGTTCAATCGGACCATGAAGACGGTGGTGAACAACAATCCCAGGGAAGTTCCCGCAAGCTGGGTGGAGGCAACGAGGCCGGCATGTTGCGCTGTAAATCCAAGGTAGTCCACAAAGCTTCCCACCAGCCCAGGTAGCAGCAATAGGGCAATGGTGCCTACAACTGACATCCATATGGCCGCAGCAACGATTTTTGGATTGTCAGCTTCTGGTTCAAAGTCCATTTTTTCCTGTGTTGTCTCGTTCATGGGTAATTACCTGCCTTTCAATAGCGTTTATCCATTGTATCAATCATCCATTCAAATCTTCATACCGACTCTTTACCGAGTCTGTCCCGGATATGGCGCTTTAACACCTTGCCAACCGCTTCCATCATTTCTTTTTTTGCACGGGTCCCGGCATTGGGGATATAAAGGTTCTACTTGTTTTCATACATCACCTTGCCGCCAACAATGGTCATGACCACATCAATGTCCTTCAGGCGACCAACGGGCACCTGGAACGGATCATCCGCCAGTACGGCAAAATCGGCCACCTTTCCCTTCTCGATAGTGCCCTTTAAATTTTCTTCAAAACCAAGCCGGGCGGCATCCACCGTGAACATCCTCAGCGCCTCGTACAGGGAGATGCAATGCTTTTCAACTTGGCGGATCAGGCAATCCTGGATGGACGTCAGCGGCGCCATGGGTGCCACCGGTGAATCCGACCCCCCGCCAATCAGCATCCCACTATCGAGCAGCGAACGAAGCGGAATCATTCGATCACTCATGCTTTTTGGAAGGATGCCGCTCATATACTCACTGTAGCCTTCGCAGATATTGGTGTGCTGGGGGTGCATGGAAGCCGATAATCCCAATTTGACGATTCGGCGAAGCTGCGCTTCGGAAGCGGTTTCGAAATGTTCAAACCGATGACGATGGTCCGGACGGGGATGATCCTGAAGTACCGTTTCAAATAGTTGCAGAACCTGTTCGGTGGCCCGGCATCCACAGGTATGAACAGAGACCTGGTAGCCGGCCCGATGCGCCTTTTCAATGACCGGCATGAGCTCTTCATCGGTGCTGAACAGAACTCCGAAATTCGACGCGTCATCCGGATAGGGCTCAAAATATGCCGCTGTCTTGCTGTCCGGCGCTCCGTCTGCAATAATTCCAATAATGGATCTTTTTGAGTGTTCACCGCCCACCAGCACGCTGTCTATATCGTTGAACGCGTCCGGCGGTATGAGATAAAAAGGTTTAACCCGAATAGGCAGATCCGCTTCATTGGCCAGCAGCATTGCCATGGCTTCCGGTGGTTCTTTCATATGAGCCGTCGTCACACCGACAGCCAGCGCCGCCTGGGCCGTTACCTGGATCAGTTCCATGTATCGCGCCTCGTCCGTCGGCGTAAAAGTGCTAAAAAGCAGAGCAATGGCCGGATCCTCAACCAGACCGGTGGGATTGCCGTCCCCATCCACCACAACGCCTTCGGTTCCCGGTGGAAAGTCCATTTGCGCAAGTAATTTGGAATTGAGCATTATGGAGTGGCCGTCGATCACATGGATGGCGATTGCGTGTTCGGAAGAAAGGGCGTCGAGTTCAGAAAGGGTAGGCAGCCGGTTTTCCTTAACGGTCGGGTAATTAAAACCCGTGGCATAAATGACCTCTTCGGCCGGCGTGGTTGACACGCGTGCTGTTATCCGGTCTATAATCTCAGCCACTGATCCGGCGGTTTCAACGTCCAGTCCGGTCAGCTTCTTTCCGGTAAAGGCCGGATGTACATGGGTATCGATGAATCCGGGCAGGATGGTCCGCCCCGTCAGGTCCAAGTGCTGGGTTTTTGAATTCGCCAGCATTTGAAGATCTTCCACACTACCTGTTTCAACAATGATGCCGTCTTTTATGCCCACGGCCGCCACCGTGGGGGTGGCAACGCTCATGGTTAGAAAATGACCTTCTATGATCTTGTCTAATTGATTTGGCATATTTACTCTCCTATTAACCATTTAAATCTTTGACAGACATCGATCCAGCACAGCGATAAATAGGTCCACATGCTTCCGTTCCCGGCTGAAGTTGGGACGCGATTTCGTTGATCTCGATTCCTAGCTTTTTGGCCACATATTGTTTTGCCTCGCCTTAGCCTTATTTCCTCTTTTTGCCAGTTATATGATCAATTACAATTTTTATCACTTTCGTGGCGCTGTAATTTTTTTCCAGGTAGTTTTTCCCGGCCTCGATATGGTCCGGGGCGTATTTTTCAAAAAAGGACATCAAAATTTTTTCTTTTTCGATATCTTCCTGGACCTCAGCTGCTTTCCCAAATACAATGGCACTCTCAAAATCCGTATCAAATTTATTGCTGAGCACCTCAGACTTTGTTACCACGCAAAAAGAGACTTTTTCATTAAAATTGATATTATCAACCTTATGCCCTTCCACCGCGCAATGGAAGCAGATAGCGCCGTCATAAAATGCATAATTTAAGGCAACGCCATAAGGGTATCCGTCCTCTCCAACAGTGGAGAGCACGCCATATGAGCCTTTTTTTACAATTTCCACTGCTTCTTCCTTTTCAAGTGCCCTTTCATCAAGCCTGATTTGTCTAAACATCCTTTGCCCTTTCAATAATGGTTTACTATAAGCGGTTTCAAAACCTCATCTAATGCCCCTGGCGACGTTCTCGCATTTTTGAAACCGCTTCTACTCATTCCCCAAATTTCTTTTAACGTTGTGGTTTCGTTGCCGGATCCAGCACATCAAATCCATGTGCCTTTAACATGGAAACGACGATTGTTTTTCCAATGTCGTGGATATCACCTTCGACGGTGGTATAACAGCTGGTTTCGCCCCTCAGATGCTCGAGAAATTGATGGGCGCCTGATTTGCTGTTTTTACGATCTTTAAGTACGGTCAGCTACCAGAAACGTTCCCATAAGGTTCAAGGCCCAGTCGCTTTCGCTCCTGCATGAGCGCCACCGCCGAATGACAAGCCAGGGTACCAATGACGATTATCCCACCGATCAGGGCATATCTCCCAGGGTTCACACCCAGAACAATCCAGACCAGAAGCGGTCCGCAGACCGTTTCAAGTAAAATAAACAGGGCGACTTCCGGTGCCGGAATATACTTTGGCCCCTTGCTGACCAGTAAAAAGGAGACTGGAACGATTATTAATCCCATGATCAGCATCTGAGGAATACTCTCGGCTGGAACAGCTAAGCTCGTAATAAAGGGAAAAGCCATCACCGCTGGGAGCGTGTAACCCAGCCCCAGCGCCGGAATAACCGATTCGGATTTGACTTGACCCATCAGGGAAAATGCAATACCAAGAAAAATTGCATCACCTAAGGCGAAAAAATTACCGAGCTGGGAACCCGTTCCTATTTCGTCTGCGACTAGAAGTATGACACCCAACAGGCAGGCAACCATTGCAAACCATGTCCGCCCTGGGAGTTTGCATTTAAATACTAGTCGGTCAAATTGTGCCGAAAACATCGGCGCAACCGCTATTATAACCAAGATGTTAGCGGCCTTGGTGTATTGAAAGGCGATAATAAAGGTGCTGCAGCAAATTGTCATGCAAGCAGAAAGCAGCAGGCCATCCCAGCCAATGGCAAGACTTTCAAAGCTTCTTGCCCTGTAACAGTTAAACAAAATAACAAGACCAAATACGAACCCAGCCAAAATACTGCGCCAGAAAAGCAGCTCCCAACCTTCCAACGCCACCATTCGGATCAGCAACGCGTCTGGAATCAGCACGAGAATCCCGCACAGCGTGTACAATAATCCCTTTGCTCGATTGCTTAGGGTCATTTGACTTCTTCTTCAACCGTCATCAAGGATGCTTCTAAGATAGTCATCCCTACCTGCCTGCCATAAGGCTGTCCACGGATGCCTTGAAGCCTGACAGCATCTCCTGCAAATCCGCCTGGGTGTGTGCGGCCCCAAAAAAGGACAAATGCATCCATGGCAGCAGCAGGTTGTTCAACCGGAGATGAAGCTGCAGCTCGGCCAGGGCATCTTGGTCCTGATCGAGTAAATCCCGCGGGAGTTTGGGCATCTCTGCCTTGCCATGAATCTGAAACAGGGATCCCAGCCCCGTCATGCAAAATGGATATCCCTTTGCGCGACAATGGTCGTTAAAGCCATCGCGAAGAAATTCTCCCTTGGTGCTCATCTCGTCATAGATGTTGCGGTTTTCCATGAGATATTTCAGCGTAGCCGCCCCGGTGGCAAGGGTCAGGGGATTGCCGCTGAAGGTGCCGGCAGCGGAAAAGCCATCATCGGTCTTCTGGGCAATGGCCACCAGATCCTTTGAGCAGGTGATGGCGCCGATGGGAAGCCCGCCGCCAACGATTTTCCCGTAGGTGGCCAGATCCGGCATCACGCCGGTGAGCTCCTGGCAGCCGCCAAGACCCACCCGGAACCCGGTAATCACCTCATCGAAATGAAGCAGTATGTTATGCTGCTGGGTCACCTCCCGAAGCTTTTCCAAAAACGCCTTGTCAATGGGCAGCATGTCCCAGCCGATAATGGGCTCAATGGCCACCCCGGCCAGCTCATGTGCATGTTCCGCGATCAGATCAAAGGCGCTCTCGTTCAGGGGAAGCACCATCATTGAATCTTTGGCGCCGTCGGGAATTCCGGCAGATCCGGGCACCATATTGGGACGATCCACCGGACCCATGAGATCCGGATCGATTGCCACACTCCATTGGGCAAAATCATGCCAGCCGTGATAGCAACCTTCAAACTTGGCGATTTTATTGCGACCGGTCGCCGCCCGCATGAGACGCCAGGCCAGAAGGGTGGATTCGGTGCCGGTGTTGCATACCATGGCTGTTTCAGCACAGGGCACACACTCGATGATTCGCTGGGTAAAATCCACTTCCCGGGTATGGGGGGTTCCAAAGCTCGATCCCTTCTCTGCCTGTTCATAAAGTGCTGCGAGTACAGGCTCCGGACAATGCCCCAGAACATGCACACCAAAGGAGCAGACGCAGTCGATGTATCGGTTACCGTCGATGTCCCAGATATAGGCGCCCTTGGCTTTATCGATATACACCGGATAGGGCTGCATCATTCGGGCACCGCTCATGAGCCCGCCCGGGACCAGATCTTTTGATTCTTCCCAGTATTTGCCCGATTTGGGTGTCCGGTGCGCAAGTTCCTTTAGTAAGTGTTCTATTTTACGACTCATTGGTAAAATACCTCCTCGTCCATTGTCTTGTAAAGTCTATACTCTCTGGCGGTCTTTTCCGAGCTATTGTATGTGCCGATTCCTTCATTGTCGGCCAAGAATTTTCAGTATCATCTCTTTCAAGAAACCTCTCAGGCGCTGATATTCTTCCATGTCGTCCGCAACGTATCCGTAAAAATCCTTTCCCTCCAGCATGACTATCAGAAGCCCTGAAAGCAGTTTGCAATCTTTGACATCGAGTATGCCTTGATTTGAAAGGCTTTCAAGTACTTGCGCCAATGAATCCGTGAAATGCCTGTAAAGCTTT
>JAFDDL010000227.1 GCA_019310865.1 Deltaproteobacteria bacterium
TCTCATGCCGATGGTCCCACTCCGCCAGTTTTGCCCTGATTCTTTTTTTCTTTGCTTTAATGCCATGCGAATTGTCATAACCTAAGACTCTGTTATTGTAACGATCATGAAGTGTTAATGAATATTTGATACCATGAGGAATGTGTATATTGGGTTCGACTATTTTTACCTCGATTTTTGTCCAATAACTGTTATCCATGGGGAAAATTTCACCATCGAGATCCAGAAGCGGATCAAGCTCAGAATAAAGTCCTGGTCTTCTATCAGTCACTTATCGCCGGTTCAATTTTTTATTTTTTTGTTATCATCTCCTGATAACAAAAAATTAGCACATATTCAAGAAAAATCACATTATGTAATGAAAAAGGGGACGGGAGGATATATATTTTAAAGAACTCGTTATATTTGGCTGTTGTGCTGTGGGGTCGGACCAAGGTGAATGATTGACAATCGCGGGTTTAGGCCAAAAAGATCCCTGTTTTTAGGCTTAAATAGGTGTTTTGGCATTAAAAAAGGCATTTTAAGCAAATCATTATTGGTGGCCCGAAAAACCGACTGCAGGTATGAAAGGCTTATGGAATCAAGCATTTTTGACTTTTCGGCTGAATATGAGCCAATCAGAAATAATGGAGATGGATATCACCACAACGACTGAATTTCATATGCGGAAAACTGTTTGTCCTTTGTCAGAATGGTCATTTTTTCCTTTTTCGCTTCAGCGATAATGATGCGATCAAAAGGATCTCGATGTATAAGGGGCAGCGCCGCGGCCGAGATAGCCGTGGAAAAACCGATGGGGATCGGTGCCACTTGAAGCAGTTGCATGGCTTCGGGTACAAACCGTTTTGGGTCATCCGGTAGTTCTATTCGGCCTAAATTATTGAGCAATGAAATCTCCCAGCCGCTTGCCGCGCTTAGATGAAGATGGTTGTTTTTCCGGCTGACGATTCCCTTGACCTTTTGTGACAGTTTCTCAGGGGCAGCCGCCATCCATAGAAAGACATGGGTGTCAAGAAGATACCGCATCGTTATCTTCCATAAGCCAGAAGTCTTCTATCATTTCTTTGGGCAATGGCGCCAAAAGGTCCCCCTGAAACTTGATTTTACCACTATAGACACCAAGGGGCCTGTCACCTGTCTGCTCTTGGACGGGAACCAGCTTCACCACAGGTTTGCCGGATTTGGTGATAATCACCTCCTCACCGGACAGAGCGGCCGGAATGAGTTTGGAGAGTTTGGTTTTTGCCTCATGGATGCCGATCTTCATGTTGTCACCTTTAGATTAGTTTAGCTATAAACTAAACCATATTGCACTCGCAGTCAACTCTTTTGCAGCTTGGTGTGGACGAACTGTTTTTCTTTCAACATTTGATCAAACTCTTCTGGTGTATATGCAAGAATGTCAACCGCCAAGAGGCAACCATATAGGGGAATTCATCGTTGTCCTTAGCACAAAACAAGAAGATCAATAAGCGTGGCTTTCCTTTTCTAGGACTGCCGCCGCCCACTGGTTTATGCTCTTTCCGCTGGACTCAGCAGCGGCGGCCACAGCCGCGTGAACCTCAGCGGGCACTCGGAGCATGAGGTTGCCGGAATAAGGTTTGTTCGGTTCCTGACCAAGCTCCTCGCAGGCGGTAAGGTAGTCATCGACCGCCTCCTGAAAGGCGGCCTCAAGCTCTGCAACGGATTCACCATGAAAGCCGACGACGTCACGGATACCGATAATACGGCCGACAAAAATATGATCTTCCGGATCAAATTTAACGTCGGCGAAATAGCCTTTGTAGTTCATCCCTTTCATAGTTTGCTTGCTCCTATTTTTGTAAGAAATTCACGGGCGTCTTTGACGCGGTACCTAAGGGCCGCCCTGGCGGGATGCGGCCTGTGAAAATATGCCCGAATCCTGTCTTTCTCAAAGGTAACGCTTGAACCGGCCCCTTCAATGGCCCGGCAGCCCAGGGCAATAAGTAGGGCTTCAATTTTGCCCCACTCCAGATTACCGTTCACCGGGTCTGAGAAAATGGCGGACAGCGTTTTCCTGTGTTTCGCCTTCATTTTCAGACTGATAGCATAGAATGCGTATAATTGCAAGCACAAAATGATTGCACTTACAATACTCTCACAAGTCGGGCACGTAGGCTTCCAGTTATAAGGCAATATTAGACCCGGTCAGTAAGGATTGAAACCGTCCATTTTACCTGTCCCACCCACCTTTAGGGATCCATATTCGCTTCGATGTCGGGATCGATGGAGTTGGCGCTTTGAGCAGCGCGACAAGTGTTTCGCCCGCGGCCTGCGTGGCCAGGATAAAGATAATGGGACTTTGTCCGTCATCGAGTAGCCGGCGCCCACCCAATAGGCCGCTACTTTTTGACAATATTAGGCTTAAACCGACTATTGTCTTGACAATTTCCGGTTTGTATTGAATATTATCAATCATGAAACGTCCAATGTATGAAAACATATGGAAAACACTTTCTGTCTTTAAACAGATGGTTTTCATTTCGGGCCCCCGTCAAGCCGGCAAAACGACTTTTTCACAAACGGTCGCAAAATCATTTTCCAACACGCTGTATTTTAATTATGATATCATGGATGAAAAACGGAAATTGATTGAAGATCCGTTTTTTTATGAAGCAGTTCATCGAGAGGACGATACCAAGCCACTGATAATATTTGATGAACTGCATAAATATCCCGATTGGAAAAATTATCTGAAAGGTGTTTTCGATCGCGATAAGAAAAACTATAAGTTTGTCGTTTCCGGAAGCGGTCGGCTGGATATTTACCAAAAAGGGGGAGATTCCCTGGCCGGTCGGTATTTACGCTTCTATCTCTGGCCCTTCACGCTGGCCGAACTGGCCGGCAATAATCTGCCGTTTGAAAGATTCATGTCAAATCCCATCGCTGTACACAAGCCTGCACAGGAAACCCGCCCCCTCTGGGATAATCTCAAACGGTTCAGCGGGTTTCCGGATCCGTACCTGAATGCAAATGAGCAATACTACCGACTCTGGTCCAATACCTATAAAAAACAGTTACTTCGGGAAGATATCCGTGATATGACGGCGTTGCGCAGTGCGGCGTCCATTGAGCTGCTTTTTTCGCTTTTACCCTCCCGGATCGGCAGCCCCCTTTCGATGGCAAACATTGCCCAAGATCTGGCTGTATCCTTCGACAGTGTAAAAAACTGGCTTGAAGTTTTCGAACGGTTTTTTTTGATCTTTCGCGTTTCACCATGGCACCGTAAAATTGCGAGAGCGATCACCAAAGAGAAGAAACTGTATCTTTTCGATTATGCCGCCATTCAGTCCAGCGCCTCCAAAATAGAGAATATGACGGCGGTTGAGCTATTTCGTGCAGTAAAAAACTGGAACGATCTTGGTCACGACGATTTTTCGCTTCACTATGTTCGGAATCGGGAAAAAGAGGAGGTCGACTTTCTCATTATTCGGAAGAGTGAGCCATTCCTCCTCATTGAAGTGAAACAGTCGGAAAAAACGCCTGACAAGAGCCTTCTGAAATTTCAAAGAATGCTCAATGTTCCGGCGGTTCAGTTGGTGGACCAGGAAGGAGTATGCAAAATCATATCCAACGGAGATCAAAAGGTTATGGTCATTAGCGCTGACCACTGGTTGTCGTTATTGCCATGAACAATCACCCTAAAAGTTTATCCTATCTCGCTAAGGGTTCGCTTTCCTGCGCAAGCCTTAAGATATCCAAGTAATGATAGCGGCTTCCGGCCGGAGCGTGTATCCGGAGTGTGGGACAGCACAATCTTTTTGTCGATGGTAATGCCTTTGAACTGCTCGCGGCCCTTTCCTTTGCCGCCCACTTCGATGACGATGCGATCGTCGCCGTATTCAACCAGGAAATCCGGTGTTTTCGCCCCCCGCTTTGTTTTCAAATAGTGAAATGTATATCCTTTCATTTTCAGCATTTCCGCGAAAAAGTCTTCTCGAATGGCGCCAATACACTGATCGAAATCTCTGTAAAGGAGGCGATAGGGGAGAGCCATCAAGACCTTGGGTTCTTTTAGAACATTGGTGCCGGCAGGATAGATGGGGTTTAGAATAAATGCTCGGGTAAGCAGCTTTACATATGATTCCGCCTTGTATTTGGTTATTCCCAAGTTTCTTGAAATAGATGAAAAATTGATACCGTCCACTTCGGATTTACCGATGAACGCCAACGTTTTTTCAATTTTTTCGATATCATCAAATCGAAGATTCGACACCATGGGAATATCGCGTTGGACAACCTTATTGCAAATGTTCTTGAGGATTTGCAAACTGTCCGGCTCTTCCAAGGCAAAAGGGAAAAGTCCGCCCTGCAAATAATCATCAAACAGGTAATCGAACCGCATATGATCTGATGTCCATCGGGCATCCAATATGTCCTTTATGGTAAGCGCCGGTATTTCTATTTCTTTTTTAAAAAAGAGGTACTCTTTGAAAGAAAAAGGATACAGAAAACGCAAGGCGATCCGTCTGGAAAGGTCATAAACGGATTCAAATAGAGACAATGACACGGAGCTCGTAAATATAATTCGGATGTCAATAAAATCGTATATCTTTTTTATATCCTTGGCATACGTTTTACTGAAATGTATTTCGTCCACCAGTAGAAATTTAATCTTATAATCATCTGAGAGGATCCTGCCCAGGTCGAAAAGATTCAGATTTCCGATCGTATCGGCGGAAACATAAAATGAATCCTGCTTGAAATTGGCCAATTGTTTGAGGATAACCGTCTTGCCGACTCCCCGCGGCCCGACAATGCCGATGAAATGTTTACCGGCCTCGGAATGAATTTCATGGAAAAGGGGTCTGGTTTTCAGATAATTTTTCCCATCCGCCTTTGCACGTTCATTTAACGCCAAGATTTCCTGTATGCCCATTTGGCTTCCTCTTTATAGGGAATGGCATTATAGTCATTAATTTGACAGAATGCATATCATCTTGTAAAAGATTTTTACCAAATAACATACATTTCGTCAAATAGTTATTCAAAATGCAGATACTGATACGAAGCTGGGTGATGTGAGGTGTGGTTTCCGACAAATGCTTAAATGGGGTCTGAGCAAGCTGAATGCATGTGAAACAGATGGGGTCTAACCAGTTGTATCGCCCCGGAACAGAGTTGCCTGTTGGCGATTTATGTCATTCGAGGGCTGTCTGTGCGGATAAAAAATGATCTGTTAATCTGATGAATTCAAGATATGGCTTTACTGGTCTGGAAAATAACGGTTTTTCCATCTGACCGACTCCGGGATGATATGGAAAACGACCGTTCCAAGCTGTGTAAAAATTCATCCCGATGACTGACGAAAAAGTTTAGGCTAATCCGGCGATTCTTGAGCTGATCATCGTCGAACACGATCTTATTGTCTAAATATCGGTTGATTTCGGTAATAATATCATCCAAGGGTCTGTTGTTAAAAAACAGTTTCCCTTCTTTCCAGGTGTTGGCCTGCTTGAAGTCAAGCGGTTTTATCTCATAGACCGCCTCGGATTCGTCAACAATTACTTTTTGCCCCGAAGTGACAAAATCACCGGTGAAATCGGGGGCTGACTGTTTCGTGGTGTTAAGGGCAAGTGTTTTTCGGGTGACGGCATTCCGGGCCGGTGCCGGTTTTTCAGCCTGTGCACCTATTATTTTGCCGGCGACCAACAGTTTTGCCTCATCTTTCGGCGTAACCCGGACAAGACCCTTTGTTACCTCTATGGATATCTTGCCCTCTTTTTCCTTGTATACGTTGAACTCCGTCCCGACTGCCTGGATGGCAACTCGACCGGCTGTCACGACAAAGGGTCTTTGCGAGTCATGAACCACCGAAAACAACGCCCGCCCTTCTTTCAAATCAACTTGGCGCAATGCTTCTGTAAATGATCCCTCAATCACGGTTTTGGTGTCAAGATAGACCGATGAACCATCCGGGAATGAATATTTCTTTTGTTCGCCGGTGTTTGTTCGGTATGTGATCAGCTCACTGCGATCTGCCGTCAACATCCATAGACTCCCAACCATCAGCAACAGGGTGCAGGCAACAGCTATATATTTGAATCTGGGAAACCGCAGGCTGAATCCATCGAACCAACGCCTTTTCCGGGTCGAATTTTGATCAACTGCTTTTTCCCTTTGTTTCTTTGCCAGGTATTTTTTCAGAATATTGCCAACCACCGAATTATTTCTTAGAACACCCGTTTCTTCCCATAATTGATTTAATCGTTCAAAAGCGTCCTGATGTGCCGGGTCTATATCCACCCATGCATGAAACTCGGCATACGTATCCGGTGTCGGCTG
>JAFDDL010000228.1 GCA_019310865.1 Deltaproteobacteria bacterium
GTCCAGTTGCTGGATGATTTGAGAGAATTCCAAGCATTAAACTGAATATCACGTTAAGTTAGGCTTTTACGAACCATGTGGTTAAGGAGTGACAAAATGATCGATAGTGAGATAATTTTTAACAAAAATATTCTGTTGGCCGTAGATGAATCGGAAAACGCCCGTCGGGCGGTTATCTATGTGGGCCAGTTTCTGGCGGGAAAAAAAGGCTTTAAGGTTTTAATCTTACATGTTATCCGACAACCGGAAGAAGATTACTTTCCCACTGTCAAAGACAAGGATGAATGGTTAAAGAAAAGTAAATTAAACGCAGATAAATTGCTTGAGGAGTATCGTCAAATATTGATAAAGGCGGACTTTGACCCGGAAGATGTATCGGTTCGTTCCACGCTCCGTTACTGTCCTTCCCTGGCGGAGTGCATTATAGCAGAAAGAGATGAAACGGAATATAGCACACTTGTTGTGGGCAGACAGGGCATTTCACGAAGCGAGGAGTTCTTGTTCGGCAGTATTTCCAGTCGGATTGTCAATCATGCACGCAATTGCACGGTCTGGGTTGTTGAGTAAGATTTGTCACCTTTATAATTCCATAGAGAAGGAGGACAATCATGTTTTGTTATCAATGTCAGGAGACAGCCAAAAACGAAGGCTGTACGGTTGATAGATTGTTTGAAGCCCGGTGAAAGCACGGACACAAGCGAGAAACGTTACCGTAACGTTATTTTTCGCAACCTTTCTAAATAAAATAGTAAAAACCCTATTTCTCTAGGCCTCTAATTCTATCCATTTATACCGGTTGTCAATCTCCCTGCATTATTTTCTTTAATTTTCAGGGAGTTAAATTATTCAATTCTAATGAACCCACAGCTGCATCAATTGGCATGAATATTGAGTTAACCAATAGTAAACAGAATGAAAGAGGCTCGGCGGATAGCCGGCCACAGCAACAAGGATCACCAAAACTCAAAGTTAGCCAGGAAAGGAGGCTGCAATGAAAGCCGGAAATTGTTGCAAAACTATGGAGGCGGAACTCACCGCCTGGAAGGCCAATGTGTATGATATTGTCCGTGCCATGGAGACACTGCCCGGCGGTGAAAGGGCGAAGATTCTCCCTAACATCCTAAAGTAAATATATGGAGGTATCCAATGGAAATCATGTTTCAACCATATCAGTTGGGCAGCCTGGAACTGGCAAATCGTTTCGTGTTTCCACCAATTAAAACCGGGTATGGCATGCCCGGCGGTGTGGTAACTGAAAGACTGTTGACTTATTATCAGCAGATTGCCAAAAACGGCCCCGGAATGATCATCCTTGAGCCGGTATCGGTGACCCCCGAAGGCCGGGAGCATCCCAAACAATTATGCGTCCATCCACCGGAGAGCGTTTCGGAACTCAAAAAAATCGTCAACGTTATTCATAAGGAAAAACGGCTGGCCTGTCTTCACCTGAACCATGCCGGGGCTGCTGCCAAACCAAAGGTTACGGGCACCCCCCCCAAGGCACCCTCCGAACTTACCTGCCCGACCACCGGCGAAACATCTGAACCGCTGTCTGGTGAAGAAATTGAAACAATTCTCGCCGGTTATACATCCGCCGCCCAAAAAGCAAAAGAGGCCGGTTTTGATCTGCTGGAAATTCAGGGCGGTCATGGCTATCTGATTTCCCAATTTCTGAATAATAAAATAAATAGGCGATCCGATCGTTTCGGACAGAATCGGTTGAGTTTTGCAGAAGATGTGCTTTCTGCTATAAAAAAAGGCACCCCCGGCATGCCCTTTATGCTCAGGATATCGGGCAGTGAAATGTCTCCGGAGTTTGGTGTTGACCGGAAAGACCTGACGCAGCTTATTGAACTGGCGCAAGAATCCGGTGCCATTGCGATTCACGTGGGAATGGGAAGTTCATGTTTTAGTCCTCCCTGGTATTTTCACCACGCCAGTCTTCCGGAAAAACCGCAAATTGAAGCACTGGCCTGGGTGCGGGAACAGACCACACTTCCCCTTATCGTTGCCGGCCGAATGGGCCGGCTTGATAAAATTGATACAGTGCTCGATCAGAACCTTGCCGATCTTGTGGCCCTCGGACGGCCTCTCATTTCCGATCCCGATCTTATTCAAAAATGGCAGGAAAGTAAGTTTGATGAGGTGAGATACTGCGGTTATTGCCTTCAGGGATGCCTCCATCGAATGAAAAGCGGTGAACCCCTCGGATGTAATTTAAATCCGGCCATCGGCCTGCCGGCTTTGGAAACGACGGCGAATCCGTTGGAAGTCCTGGTGGCAGGGGGCGGCCCGGCCGGTATGAGTGCGGCGGTTTACCTTGGTCAGCGCGGTCACCGGGTTACCCTTGTTGAAAAGGAAGGCCAACTCGGCGGACAGTTTAACCTTGCTTGGCAGGCACCCGGCAAAAAAAGTATGAAAGAGGGCCTGGACACTTTGGGCTATTGCGCAAAGGCCAATGCCGAATCGATTATGACAGGCAGAGCGGTGGATGCTGAGCTTGTCAAAAAGATTCATCCGGACCTTCTGGTGTGGTCAGTCGGTGCCGTTCAAAATATTCCTGATATCAAGGGATTGAGCGAGCAATACACCATGAGTTCTGTCGAATACTTTGGTGGGGATAAGGAGGTACGGGGCCCTCGGATTCTTGTGATTGGGGCCGGTAGAGCAGGACTTGAAATTGCAGAAAAACTGGGTGATGAAGGTTATGAGGTTGTTGCCACAAAACGGACCGATCCGATCGGCAGCTTTATGGAGGCAATTACCAGAAAACTGGCTCTGAAAAGAATCGCCGACCAGTCGCAGGTGACATTGATGCCCCACACCGCTGTTAAAGCTTTAAAACAGGACGGTGTCGAGGTGAATCAGGATGGCGAGATGAAAAGCCTTGCGCCGTTTCAGACCATTATTCTGGCCTCCGGCATGCGCTCCGTCCCCGGCCCGGATGAAGAGATTCAAAAACTGGTTGCAAAGGTAGAGATTATCGGAGATGCCGGGGAAGTTCAGGATATATTCAGTGCCGTAAAAAGCGGCTACGAGCTAGCTAAAAAATACTAAACAATGATGCGTTATGCAGCCCTTCAACAGATGTATCTTCACTTCGATCCGATAGGCTGCAGCGTATCCAAATGGATTTGACCGTTTATCCCCCTCACCCTGCCCTTTCCCACTGTATAGACCAGGGAGAGAGTAATTACGGATTCCCTGCAGAAGGCCATAGGGGGAATTACCAGGTTAAAACCGTCACCGGTTCTCTGAAGTATTCAAAGGCTGGGACAAGGCACTGGCCAACGAAAATTTCCCGAGACACACCGGCGGGGCCATTGTGCTGGACGGTATCGGGTACCTGGACACATACATGGCTGAACACCCGGAAGACTTTCTGGAAGATTTCGACTGGATGGGAATTCCGATACAGCCCTATCCGGTTTCGCTGGATCGGCTCAAATCGCTACTCGCAGAGCAGGCAGAGAGATTACATACTTGATTTACTGAAATACCCGGAACGCTGATTGGCGATCCACTCCGACTGCAGCAGAATCGAAAAAGAAAATGGAAACAGAGCAGTTACAAATATCAAATTTTAGAAATATTTCTGAACTAAATTTTGCAATTTTTCTAAATTTTGCGACAAGGCGCATTACTTTTAAATATTAACAATTATAACATGTTGATATTATATACTTAATTAAAATCTCCTATTTTGGCACAGTTAATGCTTAATTAAATTTCAGATAGTGCTAAGTGCCAAATATGAGAGTTGGCACTTAGAGTGGTCACTTTAATTTATTAATCATTATTTTAGCTCATGAAAAGGAGATTTAAAATGGAAAAAATGGAAAAAATGAAAAAATTTATGGCGTATCATTACGATCCAGATATCGATTGTAATGTGGTGCAAGCAAATTGGAGAAAATTAGCCAAGGTCGCATCGGTAACATGGATCCGGACTTATATTAATTGGGAAAAAGGTATGCGTTACTGCATATGGTTAGCCCATAGCGAAGAGGAATTGAAAGACATTTTTAACGAGATGGATGTTAAATGGGAGACGATCGTGGAAGTCGTTGAAACTGTACCGGATCTTTGGGGTGAGAAATGGGAAGAACACCTTGCTGCGGAAGAAGCTGCCGATACAAAGGGAAACTGATTCTATCCTAAAATAGCTTCTTTTGAAAAATATACGGAGCAATACAAAAAGTGAGGGACCTTTTGCGGTGATCCGGGGCAGGAAAGAAAAAGTTGAAACGATGGGAGCATAAAAGTGAACGGGCTAAAAAATGACTACATATTGAGTGAAGAAGAGGCGATTAAAGAACAAATGGAAGGACTTAAATCCCGGGTTACTAAGCTTCACAATGATATCAAAGGCTTGAAGCAATGCTCTCGGCTGAGCAATCTTTTACAAAAAATGTACGAAATACGGGAAGGGCTCAATCAATTGGAACAGGGACTGCTGAAGACTCATCTCAAATGCTGTATCTCTTCTAATATAAAGGTCCCGGGAGGGGTTGTCCTTGCACTTTCTAATCTGAGTGAGAAACGTCACGGTGCAATCATAGTGATGGAGAATGAAAACAACCTTGATGAACATCTTCAAGGAGGCGTCATCATTGATGCTGCTGTTGGTGCACCGATCTTAGAAAATATCTTTTATCCCGGCAGCCCACTCCATGATGGGGCAGTGATTATCCGGGATTCAAACATCCGAAAAGCAAATGTCTTGCTTCCCTTAGCCCCCCACAATTCAGATCTGGAAGCACTCTGTCTGGGGTCCAGGCATCGTGCAGCCCTTGGTCTCAGTCAGGTCTGTGATGCCCTGATAATCGTGGTCTCTGAAGAGAAGGGCTGGATATCAATAGCCCTTCAAGGCCAATTATACCCCAATTTGGGTACATTTGCTTTGCTTGAAAAACTCAAGGATAATATGGAGGGTGGAAAGTAGTTATTTTCTTGTCGGATCACCGGTCTTTCATAATCCCCACCACAATGACCTTGGGGTGGGGCCCTCCGCTAAATCCAGTACACAATGAGGATTTCATTAAGTTAAACCTTATTCTATCGCGGTTGTAACAACGTGGATGCAAATAGAAAATTAAAACACATGAAACTGCTGTTAATTGACGGTTTCCCCCGCGGGGACAGCTAAATCTTACCATACGAGTATGGGTGGACCTATCGAGATCGATGGTGAAATTGTACGAGTGTATCACAGCTTTTCATCCAATCTCCCGAAATCATGCAATTTGCAGGACCGAACCTGCCTTCGAAGCAGCGCATTCTCAAATTCAAAATAACTCCATAACTCTTTGAAATTAAAGTTCAAAAGTTTTTTAATACCAATGAAATAGTTGGATGGTAATCGGGCATAACTCCGTGCTGTCTCCAAAGCCATCCGATCAAGGTCTTTCAGGGGTACCACTTTGTCAACAATTCCCAACTGATGGGCGTTAACCGCGGTGACATCTTCCCTGGATAGCAGTAGCTTTGAGGCGGTGACAGAGCCCAGTATCTTAGACAGAAAAAAGACGCTTCCGCCCTTTGGCACCACGCCAAGTTCAATGTTCGGGTTTTGATAAATCGTGTTGTCGGCAACAATTCGATAATCGCATGCAAGGCTGATATTCAGGAACAGCAGGATGACCCTTCCGCTGTCAGCATGGATTATCATTTTGTTGAGATCCCTCAGTTTCAAAATAAACTGGTTGATCGCGTTGTACATTCTCTCAAGTGGCATCTGATCAAAGCCGGGTCTAATCATATTCTTGTAAAAGGCGATATACTCCGATCTGCTCATTTTGGTAGAGGTCTCTTTGATAAGAAGGACTTTGATTTCGTCACAGCAAGCCACAAGATCTAAATAGTCAAACAAAGCCTTTTTGATACTTAAATCCATCACATGCAAAAGAGGTTTTTCCCTGAAGGAAAGAATTAGAATCTCACCAACCTTTTTCCCCTTAAAAAGATCAGCGTCTACATCAAGGTTTGAAATATCCATTTGAATCTCCTTTTACCGTTTTGCGTCATTGCTGGATCATTCGGATACGGGCCACCCGATGCTCCAGTGTTTCGACTTTTTCGTCCCGGTTTATAGCTCGATACAGCACAGCCAAGTTCTCCAGGCTCGTGGCCACATCGGGATGGTCGGGGCCCAGCGTCTTTTCGTAAATCGACAACGCGCGCTTGTAGAGCAGTTCGGCCTGCGTGTACCGGCCTTGGTTGACGTAGAGCGAGGCCAGATTATTCAGGATCATGGCCACATCGGGATGGTCGGGGCCCAGCGCTTTTTCGTAAATCGA
>JAFDDL010000229.1 GCA_019310865.1 Deltaproteobacteria bacterium
GTCCGGATGGGTACAAAATTTTTACTGAGGGGAAGGGATGTCGAGTAACCGACATTACCGGCAAAACCTACATTGATTATTATGCCGGTGTAATGTTCAATGCTGTAGGCTACGGCAGGAAAGAAATAGCGGATGCCGTCTATAAGCAGGCGCTAAAGTTGCATGCCTTACCAACTCATGAACTATGTGTCGCCAAGATAGAGTTAGCTAAAAAGTTAGCAGATATTACCCCGGGCAGTCTGTCTAAAGTATTCTTCACAAACAGCGGTACCGAGGCTGTTGAAACGTCAATGAAGATAGCGCGGCAATATCACGCCCTGTCGGGTTTCCCTTTAAAACACAAGGCAATTGTTGGCGGATACAGATATCACGGTTCCACCTATGGTTCGATGAGCGTGGGTTGTCGCCCGCCTAATTTCACATGGAAGGAGTTCGAACCATTGCTGCCGGGGGTGATACACGTACCCTCTCCTTATTGCTTCCGGTGCGAGTTTGGTCTTAAATACCCTGACTGTAATATTCAATGTGCCAGGCACATTGAGTGGGTCATCCAAAATGAGAGACCGGAAACGATCGGCTTCTTCCTGGACGTGACGATCGCCACAGAATATTTCACGCCTCCTCCGCCTGAATATTGGCCCATGGTTCGTTCTATATGTAACAAATACGGGATCCTTCTTATCTTGGATGAGGTCGTGAATGGCCTGGGTCGCAATGGTAAGATGTTTGCCTGCAACCACTGGGATGTCGTACCGGATATTTTGGTATTGGCTAAAGGACTAGCCAGCGGATACGTTCCAATTGGTGCAACAGTCGTTACCAAGGAGGTGGCCGAGAAATTTAAGAGTGGGCCCGGGCAGGTACTAAAACATGGCCACACTTTTGAAGGCAACCCCAATGCCTGTGCTGCCGCCCTGGCAAATATAGAGATCATAGAAAAGGAAAAACTGGTGGAAAATTCCGCTGCTATGGGCAAATATCTGTTTGATAGCCTGCAATCTCTTTCCAAGCATCACATGGTTGGTGAGATCCGAGGCAACGGTATTGGGTTGATGTGCGGTGTGGAGTTTGTTAAAGATGGAAAAAACAACATTAAATTTAGTCCTGAGGAAAGTAGTAAATTTCTCCCATTACTAAAGAAAAAACTCAGACAAGCCGGTTTATGGGGACAGGTTGAAAATCCACTTCCATTATTGCCGTCATTAATCATTACCAAAGGCGAGATTGATGAAATTGTAAGCGGAATTGACAACGTAATTGGCCAAATCGAGAAGGAACTTTAGAGATAATCCCTAATAAGGAGGACAAAATGGGAGCGGATTTAGCGATCATCAATGCAAAAGTGATCACCGTTGATAATGATTTCAGCATCCAACAAGCCGTCGCCGTCAAAGATGATAAAATTACGGTTGTCGGCACCAACGAAGATGTAAAACCGCATATTACTTCCGAAACCAGAGTGTTGGATCTTAGGGGCAAGCCGGTTCTACCCGGCATCAATGATGCCCACATGCATGCCACGGAATTTGGAGCGATGCGGCCACCGTTGGCACTGGATTTAACCTACGAAACCATCAAATCAATTCCGGAAATGATTGAAGCCCTTCGGAAAAAAGTTGCGGAAGTCAAACCGGGTGAATGGATTCGAGGTTTCGGTTGGAGTCCAGGAACCACTGAAGGTGATCAAAATAACCCAACCAGGTTGCCCCACAGGTCTGATATCGACCCTGTCAGCCCCAATAATCCTGTGAGTTTCATGGATGCCGCCGGGCATACATTACTCGTCAATAGTAAAGCGCTCGAAATAGGCGGAATTTCGAAATACA
Organism: Deltaproteobacteria bacterium; assembly: GCA_019310865.1. The sequence goes on from JAFDDL010000229.1 coordinate 1,827, forward strand.
CGCCTGATCCCAAGACCGGAGAAATGGAAAGGGATCCGGTAACTGGAGAACCAACCGGTATTTTTATGGAGATGGAGGCCATTGCCATGATCTCCAATGCTATTCCACATCTAACCCGGGAAGAGAAAAAACAGGCAATTATCAACACACTTGATGACCTTAAAAGAAACGGTATCACCAGTTACACTGAAGGTGCGGTCGGTCCAGGTGGCGATGCTTATCTCTACGGATTATTGGGGTCTGAATTCATAGACGTCTATGCCGAATTACAAAAAGAAAACCGCTTGACTGCCAGAGTCAACGCCCTTCTTCTTCTTGGCAAATATGGTTCACTGACAATGGAGGACCTACAAGATAATATTGAATCCTTAAGATTACCTCGACATATGGACAAGATATGGCTCAATTTTCCGGCAATTAAGATTTTTGCCGACGGCATACCTTCAAATTATACGGCGTGGATGAACGAGGACTATGTCAGTGGTGATGCGGGTCACGGGGTATCGACAATTCCCGGCAAAACAGATCAAGAACAACGGGATAATTTGATCGAAATGATTGAATATATCCATTCAAAAGGATTTCAAATCGGGGTGCATGCCGTCGGTGACCGTGCCATCGATGCGACAGTGGACGGTTTTGTCCGGGCAATTGAAAAAATGCCGGAAAAAGAGCTGCGGCATTACGTCATCCATGGTGATTTTATCAGTGCGGACAAAGCGAAACTGCTTGGAAAGTATCGATGCGGGATTGTCATGCAGCCCTCTATCGCTGCGATAATCGCCGATTTTGAGCCTGAAATTGTGGGAGAAGAAAGAGCTGCTTATGAATGGCCCACCCGGACAGTGCTAGATGCAGGCGCCAATCTGACGAGTAGTTCCGACGCGGCTGCTGTCTATCCGAACTGGCGGCTGGGGGTTCAGGATGCAGTTTTGAGAGAAGGCCGGAGTTCGGGGATAGTGAGTGGACCTGAAGAGTGCATAACGGTTGAAGAAGCCATTCGAACTTACACCATAAATGGTGCGTGGCAGGACCACATGGAAGATATCAAGGGCTCGATTGAAGTTGGAAAGCTGGCGGATTTTTGTGTGATTGACAGCGATATTTTAGAGGTCGATCCACATCAAATAGGCGAGATTGGTGTCATAATGACCATCGTGGGCGGGAAAATTGTTTTCGATGAAAGAGGATAAACCCGCTATGACATTAAAACGCGGGCCCTGAGTAAATTTACAATTGATGGAGGGTTTACCCGTGTCTGAAAATATGGAAGGTGTTAAAGGACGTGTAGCTAAGGTTGATCTGAGTACCGAGAAAGTTAGCATTGAAACTACGACTGAAGAAAGCATGAAGAAATTTCTCGGAGGACGAGGTCTTGCTGCAAAGATGATGTTGGAAAATGTTGAAGCAGGTATTGACACCCTCTCGCCCGAAAACATGCTTGTCTTTGCTACTGGTCCGATCGCCGGAACCGGTGTTCAAGGCAGTGATAGGCTGTGTATAGCTGCAAAGTCTCCACTAACCGGCCTTTTTTTCCATTCTTCGATGGGGGGCAGATTTGCAAGTACGCTTAAGCAAGCCGGTTATGATGCACTGGTTATAATGGGAAAGGCCGATAAACCAAAGTATGTTTTGGTGGACAAAGAACACATCGAGATTTGTAATGGCGAGAGACTTATGGGAAAAGCCCCCAAGGAAGTCCTTGCAACGCTATCACGCGAAATGAGGCATTTTGAGGTCTGCACCACAGGGGTGGCGGCGGACAATTCCGTGAGGTATGCAAATATAGTTCATCCGAGGCTTAACGGTCGGGACGGTGTTGCAGGTCGGGGTGGTCTTGGAGCGGTGATGGCTTCAAAGAATCTTAAAGCTATTGTGGTGAACAGAGGCGAAAATCGCGGGGTCTCGGTTTTCTCAAATGCCCTCTTGAAGGAGGTCAAGAAGACAATTCAGGGAAGCTTGAATGTCGCCACGAAACATCTGACTACACTCGGTACGCCTTTTGGAATAAGGGTGCTTAATGACATGGGTGCTCTGGGAACAAAAAACCTAACCGAGGAGATTTTTAAGCATGCTGAGAATATATCGGGTGAGAAATTAAAAGACCAATACTATCGAAAGAATATAGGCTGCCACAGTTGCCCTGTACTTTGCGGGAAAATTTGCGAACTGGGCAATGGACTTTATAAGAATCCCGAATATGAAACGTTGTTTGCATTGGGCTCTATGGTAGGAGTCGATGACTTGGATAAAATTATAAAGGCTAACAATCTTTGTGACGAGTTCGGCTTAGACACCATCAGCATGGGCGTAAGTATTGCTTTCGCAATCGAGTGTTTTGAAAGCGGTATCTTATCACAAGAGCAAGCCGATGGGCATAAATTAAGTTTTGGTAATGGGGACTTGGTTCTTACCTTAATAGAGGAAACTGCTTACCGCCGGGGACTTGGTCGTTTGCTTGCTGAAGGGACTAAACGCATGTCGCAAATATTGGGCGGAGAGGCCTGGAAATATGCATATCAAGTGAAAGGGCTCGAGCTGCCCGGACACTCGGCAAGGGCTCTAAAAGGAATGTCGATTGGGTATGCGACGGGAGCGCGAGGTGGTAGCCATCAGGATGCAAGACCACGATATGGGCCTGGTATGAGTGATTACAAGGATAAGGTAGCGCAAGCTATAACCTCTCAGAATCTAAGCGCTGTTGGTGATTCACTGATACAGTGCCGCTTTGTCATGGAGGCCGGTTGCGGCATAGAATTCAGCAACATCTATACTGACTTGATAAAAGCAACTGTGGGATGGCGTCCGGATACGGTTGAGTTAAACGAGATTGGTGAAAGAATATGTAACACGGAGAGAATATTCAACGTGAGGGAAGGGGTCTCCCGAAAAGATGACGTTTTGCCGTATCGGGTCATGTATGAGGAAATACCGCAAGGCCCCCTCAAAGGTCAGAGGACCCCGTCAGATAAATTGGAAGAGATGTTAGACAATTATTATCAACGAAGGGGATGGGACGAAAATGGTATACCTTCCAGATAATCGCGATGCCATGCCGTGGAACATGACGGACATAGATGGATACATGAACATGAGCCGGGAGTGATGATGAAAGATTGGGTCATCCTGGTAGATGAACAGGATATGGATACCGGGAAGCAGGAAAAAATGAAGGCACATGAAGATGCCGAGCTCCATAGGGCATTTTCGATATTTATATATAATTCAGAAGGACATATGTTGCTGCAGCAGCGAGCAGACCACAAATATCACTCTGGTGGATTGTGGACGAATACATGTTGTAGTCATCCTCGGCCTGCTGAAACGCTGTTGCAGGCAGCTCACCGAAGATTGCAGGAAGAAATGGGTTTTGATACCGAGCTGGAAGAAAAATTCAGTTTTTTATACAAGACAGAATTGGATCAAGGTTTGACCGAGCATGAATTGGATCATGTTCTCGTCGGTCAATTTGATGGGCAAGTGAATATAAATAAAGAAGAGGCCAAGTCGTATAAATGGATTGATGTAAAAGCCTTGGAAGCTGATATTGCTCAGCAGCCTGAGATTTATACTGTTTGGCTCAAAATTATATTTGCGGAGTCAGTAAAACAGCGTGAAACGTAACATCTCAAACATGTCCATAGCGTTTATCAAAGAAAATTATATTTACCATATAAAAAATATTTGACAGGCTATATAATTTTGAGATAGATATGAACAATATATTTTCAGCCGACAAAATCCTGACGAATGGTAAAATCATCACTGTGGACGCCCAAGATTCGATTGTCGAAGCAGTGGCGATTAAGAATGGTCGATTTTTGGCCACGGGAACGACTGATGAAATTAAGGATCTGGCTTCCAGCAAAACCGACGTGTTGAATCTTGAAGGGAAAACGGTTACTCCGGGCATTATCGATTCACACACACACCCTGTTTTACAAGCCTCGCATTTAATTGCAATCGATTGTCGCAAACCGGAAGTGAAGGAAATTGCAGATATAAAAGATAAGATTAAAAAAAAGGCCCGGGAACTTGGGCCGGAAAAATGGATACGTCTTGTTAATTTTAATGATACCAGACTGTTGGAAAATAGACATATCACGAGATGGGAACTGGATGAAGTGTCAGCCAACAACCCGGTCTATATCATGGCCGATACCGGGCACCAGAGTATAGTAAATAGTCGGGCGCTGGAACTTGCCGGGGTCACCAAAGACACGGAAAATCCACCGGGCGGCGAAATAGAACGAAATGAAAATGGTGAACCAACCGGATTGTTATATGAAATGGCAGAGCACTTGGTATCGAAAATAATGCCGGAATATACGGTTGAAGAGCTAAAACCGGGTTACAGGGAAACGCTGAATCAACTGTCCGAATGGGGAATTACTTCCACACACGATGCATTTGCTTATGACCTGGGTATCCGGACGTTCCAACAAATTCTCAAAGAGGGGGTTCGA
>JAFDDL010000230.1 GCA_019310865.1 Deltaproteobacteria bacterium
CCTTCACTGATTCATCTACATCAGGTATGACTCCCGACGGCTCATTAATTACAATGGCATCGCGCTTTTTTTCCTCCACACTGTACCGAATTCCGGCCTCAAGGCCCAACCGATCGTTTACGGCATACCGGACATTGGAAAAAAGCGCGTAAGCGGTTGTCTCAAGAGAATCAATATTTGTAGTACTGAGGGTAAAATCCGGGCTGAGCCCGAAAAGCATGCCGTTTACAAACTGCGTATAGTCCAAATTAGTTTCTTGCACATAAAATATTGCTCCGGCAATCCACTTCCATTGATTCCACTGCGCCTGAAGATGAAGTTCTTCGGAAAATTGTTCTATTTCACTAAATCCTTCGTCCTCAACAAGAATAACGTCTGTACCGTCTCTGTCGTAATGGATTTCATCCTCAAATTTACGATAGCTTGTGAGTGAAGTCAGAGACATCTCACGGGGCAATTGAATGTGAATTTTCGCTGACGTTCCCCAAACTTCCCGTTCGTCCTTGGGATCAATTGCAGTTTGGGTGGTGTAGAAACCGGGTGCAAGAACGAATCCAAAAACGGCGCCAAAAACGCCTTGGTCTGAGATCATTTTGTAGCCCGGACCGTTCGTGTCGCTTTTGTAATAATCAGCCGCCAGATCAATATCAATAAGATCATTGGGGGTAAAGGTCAACTTGCCGCGAAACGCCGTAAAATCTTCCTGTTCCGGGTCTTTGCCGGATATGTTTTTCATATACGCATCCCGGTTCGAGTCTGCAAAAGCCAACCTGGCCTTCAACTTATTCTCATATATCGGACCGCTAATGGTGCCTTCCAACCGGCGTTTATCATATTTGCCATACTCGGCGCTGAGAGTGATCTCTAGTTCGTCCGCCGGCGGTTTGGTAATAATGTTGACGGCGCCGCCATTGGCGGCACGGCCGTAAAGCGTTCCTTGGGGGCCGCGAAGTATTTCAATTCGTTCAATGTCCATAAAATCCGCGTTTACGCCGAATCCGCCCTCCAGGTAGACGCCGTCGACATAGAAGGCGACGTTGGCATCCCCCATTAATGTACCGATCTGCGTATTACCGATCCCCCGAATAAACGCCTGGGGATAGCCCACCGGACTTGAAAACTCGGCATTGGGAACCCAGTGGCCGAGTTGGTCCATTCGATACGTGCCGGAATTTTTTAAATTTTCGAAGGACAGGGAACTGATGGCAATGGGTGTCTCTTGCAGTTTCGTTTCGCCCATCTTGCTCGCCGTAACAACCACCTCTTCAAGCATAAAATCATCGGAAGGCTCGCTTTCCCCTTGTCTTGCCTGTTTCTTCGATGGTTTGCCCGATTGCACGGCCGTGTCTGTATTGTTTACTTGTGAATCGGCTGAGAGCGGTTCCGATTTTTTATTTTCGGCTTTGGACGCATCGGCCTTGGGTTGAGGCTCCACCTGCGCTTGGTGGTGGTCTTTGCGTATCGCAATAGTGTTTTTGGTGGTTTTTTCATAGACCAACCCTGTGTCTTCCAAGAGGATACTTAATGCTTCGATGGCGGGATAGTGCCCTGTTAAGGTGTGGGATGAGATTTTTTTTAGATCCTCCAATTTGTAGATCAAACTCATATCAGCTTGCGTAGCATAAATATCTAATGCTGATTCAACTTGTTGCGGGGGTATATTAAAAAAGATTTTTGTATCTTGGCTATAGCTATTAATACTGAGGCCAAAGATGATGAATGCCGATATTAGGGAGATTGTTCCAATATAACGAAGGCACTTTTTCCAAATACGCACATACGGATTCTTATCCATGTTTCCTCCAACTTGTGAGATTTCACACGTTATTGTTATAAATCAAATTTTCCGAACATGAAAGGCGCCTTCTAACTGTATAAACGTTGGCCAAATAAAACCTCCCACCATTATTTTTTTTGACTTTGAATATTTCTTGACATATTATGGGATTACACCTTATATTTTTATGACAATTAAAATTCTGGTGGGTGGTTTCGTTTTTTATTCGTTATATATAATAGAGGAGCAATAATACAATCTCATTATCTGCCCCAAAGGCTTTACCTTTTTCAGTCGTACAATCATTAGTTTTTTTTGGGAGGCGAATTGAAATATTCCAACACCAAAACCGGCTCGGTTGCATTAAGGGCACCCACGTCGTCTCATATGAAATATGACGATATCATTGGTTCAATATATGAACAATACAATGCCGGTTTACGTAAATATCTTAAGCGCCACCTCAATTCAAAAGAAGACGTTGATGATATTTCTCAGGAAGTCTATTTGAGGATTATCAAATTATGTGAGCGTAATGAGATAAAACCCTCCCTTTCACTGCTATGTACGATTGCCTCCAACATTCTAATTGATCGGTTCCGGAGTCAACGGCTCCGCCAAGCCCAGGCACATATCTCTACTGATGAAGTTCAGTTAAAATCACCGCTTCCATCGCCGGAGGAAATGTTAAGATCAAAAGAATGGGTATCTGAATTAATGGACGTGCTAAATTCACTGGGTAAAGACTGCCGACACGCCTTCATCCTTCATCGTTTCAAGGGCCTCACGTACGGTGAGATTGCCAAGAAAATGGGCATATCAAAGGGCATGGTCAGCAAGCATATTTCTTATGTGTTACTCAAATTAGATAAAAAGCTTCGGAAATACATATGAAAATAATAAAGAATAAATATAGTCGTACTTCAGCCGCAGACAAGCAGTCCGTTGAGGCGATAAATTGGTTTAAAAAAATCAGGGCTGAAAACCCCAAGCCGAAACAATATTTAGGCCTTGGTCATTGGCTAAAAAGAAATCAAGCCCATCAAGAAAGCTTTGATCGGATCAATGCCACATGGGACAGTCTTGATACTGTAAAAGATCATCCATTGGTGCTTGAAACTTTGAATAGAGATTTTGAAACCGCCAAACCAACCGTAAAAAAAGTGCCCGTGTTTAAGCGCGGATTTCGTATTCCGGTAATCCGTTATGCGTCATTAATGGCAACCTGCTTACTTGTTGCGGGTTTGATATGGCTGCCCCAGTGGAATACCATACCAAATAAATCCTATCGCACCGTTAATGGCGAACACCGATCCGTTCAACTCGCAGATGACTCCACCGTTCATCTAGATGCAGAAACCTCTATTTCAACATTTTTTTCTAAAGAACTACGCCGGGTTGAGCTAAAAAAAGGGCAAGCCATGTTTTCTGTAGCGCATGATCCCGAAAAGCCCTTTATTGTAACTGCTGATGGTGTGACTGTCCGGGCCTTGGGCACAGTATTCAATGTTCACAAAGAAAATCGGGGCAAAGTTTCCGTTTCGGTTGCCGAGGGTGTTGTCCGGGTGGACTGGGTTGTAGCACCCGACCTCCCAATCGCAGCTGTTAACGAAGAAGGCATGGAAAAACTAGCGATATCAAAACAAAACCTAATCGCCAATAAAAAAACTATGCAACCTCGAACCGAAAGCAAAGTGCTCACTTCGGGGCAGAAAATTGCTGTTGAGCGGCAAAAAGTCAAATACAAGATACAAACAGTCAAACCCAACCAGGTGAATGCCTGGCGCGAGGGGAAGCTGGTATTTAAGGAAAGGCCGCTGGTTGACGTGATCAACGAAATCAACCGACACATAAACAACAAGATTCTGATTGGTGACAAAAGCCTTGAGGAAATTACCATCAGTTTAAACTTTCAGATAAAACACTATGAGGGATTTTTAAGCACTCTTGAGAAAACCATACCGATTATCTCTCAAACAACGCCTGACGGTAAGCACATTATCTTAAGAAAAAGCGGATAATCATTGTGTAAGACGGGGACGTTCTTCATGTAAGACGGGGACGTTCTTCAGATTATAAGTTTCTAGTTAGAAACTTATAGTCTGAAGAACGTCCCCACTGCTTACGCGTCCCCACTGCTTACGCGACATCTTCGCGGGGCTTGAACCTATCCGGTACAACCACCATCCTCAGCAGTATCTCCTTAAACGATAATACCTTTACGCCCAATTCATACGTTTCGTTCAGGTCTCGAATCTGGTCAAAGCAGTTATGACACGGCGCAATGACAATTTTGGCACCGGTTTCACGGATCTGGTCTGCTTTGACCCGCCCCGAAGCCATGCGAAACGGTTTGTAAGAAGGCCCCATGGGCATGATGCCACCGCCGCCGGCGCAGCAATGATTGTGATCCCGATTGGGCGACATGTCCCGAAAATCTTCGGCGATAAAAGAAATGATTTTTCGGCCTTCCTCCCACAGCCCACCATTTCGCGACACGTTGCACGGGTCCTGGTATGTAACCGGTTCTTTGATTTTCTTTGACGGATCGATCTTGATCCGCCCATCGCGCAGATATTCATACAGCAGCCTGACAAAATGTACGACATTGACCGGTGGTTTTCCATCGGCATAGCCGGCCATGTAGGGGCCTTCAAAGGCCAGGGACCGGTAGGCATGCCCGCATTCGGTTATCAGGATATTCTCGGATCCCAACTCCGTCGCCTTTTCGTAAACATTTCTGACCACCTGTCCGGCCAGCGCCCGATCCCCTGCAAACATGGGCAAATTGGTACAGTCCCACCCAAATGTCGGCAGCGTCCAGCTCTCCCCGGCAAGCGAAAGGATGATTGCCGCGTCTGCGATATCCTGAGGATAGTATACCGGCTCCCGGGGATTGATGGTGTACATGTATTTCACGCCCGATTTATCGATGGGGATGGATACCCCTGCATAGTCATCCGCTGTTTCTTCCATCATCCATTCGCAGGTATCGATGAGTTCCTCGGGCGGCAACCCCATGTGGTTGCCCGTTTTTCGGCAATTTTCGGAAAACTCGGCCAGGCTCTGATCCGTCACCCCCTGGGAGCAACAGACCCCCCGAGCCAAGGCCATCATGCCGGCAATATCGATCCCGAAGGGGCAATATACGGAGCATCGCTTGCATAGGGTACACTGAAGCCAGAGGATTTCAAAGCATTGCTCTAGAAATTTTCGATCGACCCGGCCTTTCCGGCGGTACATCTCTCCGAGGGTTTGCTTGAACTTGTAAGCCGGGCTCAGCTTTGGATCCCGATCGTTACCCAGATACACAAAGCAGCTCTCGGCACACAATCCACACCTGGAGCAAATGCTGAGCCAGGTTCGAATTCGTGCGCCGTAATTTGCATCAAGCAGGTCGGCGACCTGTTTCGGCTTCACGGCTATGCCCGAGGTGATATTGAATGCTTTGGATTTTTTTACTGTGTCATTCACGAAAGACTCCCACCATCCGATTAGTTACCAGGATCGAGCCCCACGCCGGCCGCCCATTTCGAAACCGATAAAGGCGCGGGTGAAAAAAAACAGAATCATATGCCCCAGTTTGGAACAGGGGATCAGGATGAGCAGAATTTCACCTGAGAGGATATGTAGCAGCATCATCAAATGGTAGGGCCCCCATTGATGATATGCCAAAAAGCCGGTCACGAACGGCGCAAGCGTAAGAAGCAGCAAGGTGTAGTCCCACAGGCCTGTCAGGATTCGAACCTCCGGTCTGTAAAGACGCCGAATGAAAAGAAACAGGCCCGATCCCACCACCATAATCGTCAAGACATCCGCCAAAGCATCCGGCATCGACCACAGTCGCACCCCCCAGGCCTCATCCAGGAAAATATTGTGAGCATCAAGAAATATCGGTGTCGCAAGCAATGCCAGATGAAACAGATAAACCATCAGACCAAAAACCGGTTGCTGCCTCAGGGACGCACTTCCAAGCGGAATCAGCCATTGAATTACAGATCTGGCGGCCCAGCCAAAACTGACATGATTATATAAAACCCGATCTCTCTCCCGGCTCAGGCCGAATAAAAAAGCCATGCGGATCAAGAGCCCAACCACAAAAAAAACAGCGGCAATCCAGAGGGCCGGGCCGATTAGAAAGTCATACATGAGCAATTTTCCTTCATGAATTTATTTGATTAATTGCCCGATACAATTTTACAATCGCCAGTAAGTGATGTTGTGCGCAGCGGCTCGCGCCGGATCGAACACCCCTTTCACATCAGCAAAAAGCGCCTTTCCATCGACACACAGCCGCGCCAATTTTTTCAAACCAAGCTGCCGATATTGAGCATGCGCCACGGACAGAATCACCGCATCTACCTTTTCCAGCGCATCGAAACCCTGAAGGGTCAATCCATAGTAGGCATGCGCTTCTTCGGCATCCGCCAAAGGATCATGCACCATCACCGTCACACCGTAGTCTTCCAATTCGGCAATGATATCCACGACCTTAGTATTTCGAAGATCCGG
>JAFDDL010000231.1 GCA_019310865.1 Deltaproteobacteria bacterium
TGCCGCACATCTTGCACACGCCGCAACTCATACATCGTTCCGCTTCTTCGTGGGCCGTTGGTTCATCGAGCCCCTGGGCGACCTCCTTGAAACTACCCGCCCGTTCATCCCGTGTGAGTTTGGCTTGCACAGCAGCGGGAGTGGGTCGGCTATAGGCCGTGTTGAGGTCCGCCAGACCGGCGACTTCCGGTTCACTGGTCGTGGGGCTTGAAACGACTCCCAGGTATTCCCGCATGGTTTTCGGTAGCGGAGGCAGGGCGACAGCGTTTTGACCATCGATCAGAAACCGATCCATGGCAATGGCGGCCCGTTTGGCCGATCCAATCGCTTGCGTTACGGTCCAGGGCTGGTCAATGATATCGCCGCCGGCAAACACCTTGGGGTGATCGGTTCGGCCCCAGTCGTCTGTCGGAATCGCGTTACCGTCCGGCTGTACGATGCCGCTGAGGTAGCTCAAGTCAGGGGTTTCACCGGTGGCCAGGATAATTTGATCCGCCTCAAAGCTAGCGCTTTCTCCGTCCAGGGGGACAGGCTTGGGGCGACCGCCGGCATCGACGCCCCGGATTGCCATTTTGTCGCATGTTAGGCGGAGGTCGTCGGAATGTCTGTCAATGGCCGTTGGTGAAAGAAGATAATCGAATTCCGCACCCTCATTGAGGGCCCCTTCAATCTCCTCATCATAAGCCGGCATCTCCTGCCGGGTTCTGCGATAGAGCAGTCGGGGGGACTTGCCCATGCGGATCAACGTACGGATCACGTCAATGGCCGTGTTACCGCCCCCGACCACTATAATTCTGTCGCCAAGGCCCCCGGCCCGGCCGGCATTGAAGTCGGCCAGAAATGCCAGCCCCCCCATCACGCCTGCTTGCGTTTCACCGGAAATACCAAGAGCCGGGGATTTGTGCGCGCCAGTGGCGAGAAAAACCGCATCGTATTTTTCTGTCAGCGCTTCCATGGTAATATCGCGACCAACCCGGCAGCCCGTTTGCGCTGTTACACCAAGGGATAAAATGTCAGCGATTTCCTTATCCAGGATCTCCCGCGGCAGGCGGTAAGCCGGAATGCCCACCCGCAGCATGCCACCCAATTGCTCCCCCGCCTCGAACACCGTCACCTCATGTCCCAAAACAGTCAGAAAATAGGCACAAGCCAACCCGGCTGGCCCGGAGCCGCAGACGGCAACCTTGAAACCGGTTTGTTCCCGTTTGATGGGCGGTTTCAGTTGTTGGTTAAAAAAATGGTCCGCCACGTATCGCTCGATGGCATGGACCGAAACAGCACCATCCATGTCCAGCCGGTTGCAGGCAGTCTCACAGGGATGGTAGCACACCCGGCCGGAAACCCCGGGAAATGGATTTTCGAGCCAGAGCGCTGAAATCGCCGCTTCAAGATCTCCGGATCCGGTGGCCCCGACAAATCGTTGGATCCAACTGTCCAGTGGGCACGAAGCCTGACAGGGTGGCCTTTTTTCCGTTATAAAGGGTTTTAAATATCGCCAGAAACCCGTCTTCCTTTTATCGGGCGGCATCCCGATGGCAGTGGCGCCAATGGGCAGTTCCAGATACGTATCCAAATGGGCCGAATCCGGGCCAACGGCTTTGGGGTTACTCATTTTATCCTCCGTAGTCCTTCAAATCCCAGTTCAGCAGCCATTATATTCTTGTCCAATGCCTCTGAGGGGAAAAAATCGGGCAAGACATGCTTGATCGCCGGCAAGGATACGGTTTTGTTTGCCGCAGAATAAGCGCCGGTAATAATCACATTCGTGATGGGAATGGTGGTCCGGCCATATAGCTTATGGGCAAGCCGGGTGGCATCGATGATATAAGCTTGCCCCGCAGCTTCCACCAACTGGGGGCCCGGCGGTTTGTGATCATCCGGATGGTTAAGGATGACAAGCCCGCCATCTTTAAGACCCTGCAAGGGACTCATCACCTTGAACAGGCTGGCATCCATCACAATGACCACATCCGGGGTATACACCTTGCTCCGGGTGGTTATGGGCGTTTGGTCAATCCGGATATAAGCCATGACCGGTGCTCCGCGTCGTTCGGCACCAAATTTCGGGAAAGTTTGCGCATTGAATCCGTCCCTGAAGGCCGCTTTGGCCAGTATCTGGGACGCAGTCACCGCACCTTGCCCGCCTCTTGCTATAATTGTTATTTCTTCCATAAATAAGCGCCTTACCTCAGAGCCAGTTTCAAAACGTCCGATCTCGTCCCATATCGGTGTTGGACGAAAATTTTAATCCTCGAAATACTATATGTATGTCTGTGGTTAAAATTTTCGTCCGCCTTGATCTGAACCGAGCTTGAACGTTTTGAAATTGGCTCTTCATATTATAGTTGTTCGATCAGAGACGACAGGATGGCCTCATGGCGCTCCTGTTCTCTCTTGAACTCTTCTTTCAGTGTTTCCGGAAGCTGTTTTCCCGTTGACCTGTACGTTGTTGTGTTTACGCTGGAAGCACGATCTGCGAGATAGCCGCATTCCAGGAGGTTGGTGATCAGTTCGATTACTTCTTTTGATCCAAATCCGCCTTTTTTCGTCTTATACCAGCGGCAAAGGGAATTGCACATACCTAAAATGGCATTGGCCAAAAGTCGAGCATCGAAGGGCTTAAAATGATTCTCAGCTATCCCTTCTTCGATAATATCCTGCAGTACGCGATTGTATCTTTGTTTTGCCTGACGGATTGTTTTCTGGTCTTTCGGGGGCAGGTAATGCTCCTCGGATAAAAAGACATCGAGCATGGCAAGATTATCAATGGCCACCTTTTGGATATGATTTCGTAAAAAAAATCTCATTTTCTCTGGTGGCGACAGATTTAAACCGGACAATTGATCGGGATTTGCATAATCAGCAAAATAATTGCCCATGGCCTGCATGTAAATGACCGATAGAATCGCCTCCTTGGACGGGAAATAGTGGTATAGGGCCCCCTTTGTCACGCCAAGATTATTGGCCACGTCCTCGATGTTGGCTTGATGATAGCCTTTCTGCTGGAAAACCGTGATGGCCGTATCGATGATCCGTTGTTTACGGGCACTTTTGTCCAGCTCTTTGAACGCTTTTGCATTCATAATCAAATCCTTTTGAAACCGTTTCGACTTGCCCCAAATTCATTTTGAAAATTTATGCTTGACAATGCGAATCAATTCATCTAACTAATTAAACATCGATTTAGTTAATTTGAACAATCGTTTAATATCAAGTGTGTTTTCATGTGTCAAGAAAAATATGACGCCCTCATAAAAAAGCCAAATAAAAGGAGTTAAAGATGGGCCAACAGAACGAAACGGAAAAAGCCAACGAGGTTTCAGGCGAAACCAACTGGGATGATTACCTGTCATCCTATTATGAAAAGCCAAACAGTGTAAAAACCTGGTCCGGATTCGATGTAAATTCGGTATATACGCCTGCAGACCGGGATGAGAAAAACTATGAGCGTAATATCGCAGATCCCGGCTCCTATCCATTCACCCGGGGCATTCATGCCGATATGTTTCGGGGCCGGTACTGGACCCGTCGGGAGGTGGTTGGAATCGGATCGCCGGCCGACACCCATGAGCGGGCAGCGTTTTGTTTTCAAAACGGCGCCACCGGCTTGAACACCATCGCCGATGTGACCTGTGAGATGGGGCTGGACGCCGACCACCCCCGGGCACTCAAAGAGGTGGGCCTCACCGGTGTGAATATAACCTCTATCAAGGATATGGAAACATTGATCGGAGACATTCCCTTGGATAAAGTCTCATGGTCATTGATTACCGCCTCACCGGTCGCTGCTGCGACCATGGCACAATATGTTACAGCCGCTCAGCAGAAAGGATATGACATTTCCGCCCTTAGAGGTTCCATTCAGAACGATCCGATACATTTTGCATACTGCGGTTTTAAACCTGCCTGTCCACTGGATCTGTCCATCAAGCTCGGATCGGATGTCATGGAATACTGTACCCGGCATATGCCCAAATGGTATTTTACCACGGTGAACATGTATGACCTTCGGGAGCAAGGTATAACCGCGCCTCAAGAGGTCGCTTTTGGATTCGGCATCGCCATGTGCTACATTGATGAATTAATCCGAAGAGGGTTGTCCATCGATGAATTTGCCCCCCGGTTTACGTTTTATGTTTCATGCCATATGGATTTTTTTGAAGAGATCGCAAAAATCAGAGCAGCCAGGCGCATGTGGGCCCGGCTGATGAAGGAAAAATATGGTGCCAAAGATCCTAGATCCATGCAGTTTCGCTTTGCGGTTCACACAGCCGGCTGTTCGCTCGTTCCACAGCAGCCGCTGAACAACATTGTGCGCATATCTTATGAGGCCTTGGCTGCGGTTCTCGGCGGGGTGCAGTCTCTGCATTGTTGTTCATACGACGAGCCCATGTGCCTGCCCTCTGAAAAAGGCCATCTTCAAGCATTGAGAACCCAGCAAATCATTGCCTATGAGACCGGTGTGACCAATGTGGCCGACCCACTGGGCGGGTCTTATTATGTTGAATCCCTGACCGATAAAATCGAGCAGGAAGCGCTGAAGATCATGAAAGACGTAGAAGATATCGGCGGAATGGAGGAAGCCATTAGAACTCAATGGTTGGACAGCCAATTCGAGATGGAGGCTGTCAAACGGCAAAAAGAGATTGATGAAGGCGAGAAACTGGTAGTTGGCGTAAACGTCTTTACCACAGAAGGAGACAAAAAAACCCCCCTTGGTGTTCAGCGGGTTGCCGAAAACTCTGGGGCAAAGCAAACCGATGCGGTTCGAAAACTGAAATTAAGCCGGGATCCCAAACGGGTAAAAGAGGCGGTTGTACGCCTTAGAGATGCGGCTGGTGAAGGGAAAAACACCATACCCTATATGATCGAAGCGACCAACGCTTTTGCCACCACTGCAGAGATGCTCGGTGCGGTTCGCATGGCCTATGGCTATCCCTATGATCCAATGGAAACAATCGAATGGCCCTTTTAACTAGCATATTACGTGGCTTCCAATTGCCATGTTCAGGAGGAAATTACAAATGAGTTCGGAAAAGATAAAAGTCATTATCAGCAAAGTTGGGTTGGATGGTCACGACAGAGGTGCCAAGGTGGTGGCCTCCTTGCTCAGTGAAGCCGGAATGGAGGTCGTCTACTTGGGAATGTACCAGACACCGGAGTTGATTATACAAGCAGCTGTCGATGAAGACGCAGACGTTGTCGGTATCAGTTACCTTTCCGGGGAGCACTTGGTTTTTACCCCCCAACTTGTCAGTGAAATGAAAAATAACGATTTGGACGATGTCCTGTTGCTGGTGGGGGGGGCATTCCCGCCGGAAGACATCCAGGACATGAAAAACATGGGCGTTCATGAGGTATTCACAGGTGGGTCTTTGACTCAAGATATAGCCGAATTTATAACAGAAAATGTCCGCCGGAAGGAATGATGACTGATGATGGGCACTACTAAAAAGTACAATGGCATGCTCGAAGAGCTCTTGGCAGGAAATCGCCGGGTTGCAGCTCGATTGATCACGATGATCGAAAATCGATCCGAGGGGATTGTCGATTTAATGAAGCGTATCTATCCCCACACGGGCCATGCGTTGATCATTGGTTTGACGGGTGCGGGTGGAAGCGGCAAATCGAGCCTGGTCGGCCAACTAATCGGTAGTTTCAGAGAACAAGGGAAAAAGGTGGGTGTTATTGCGGTCGATCCCTCCAGTCCGTTTTCGGGCGGAGCGATACTGGGGGACAGGATTCGGTTTCAAAAATACGCACAGGATAAAAATGTCTATATCAGGTCCATGGGTTCTAGGGGCTATCTAGGCGGACTTTGCCGCGCAACAACGGATGCAATACGAATTTTAGAGGCCATGGGAAACGATGTGATCCTTGTGGAAACCTTAGGGGCAGGCCAGGATGAGATCGACATCATTCACATTGTTCAAACCTGCCTTCTGGTGGTAACACCGGGTATGGGCGATGACATTCAGGCAATGAAGGCCGGTATCATGGAGATAGCTGATATTATTGTTCTGAATAAAGCCGACCTAGAGGGTGCAACCGTTGCGCTACAGAACCTCGCGGCATCATTGAATTTAAAGTTGTCTAACGATAAAGAGGCCTGGAGACCAAAAATTATTCCCTGCGTGTCCGCAGCTTCCAAATCTGAAGACATCAGTGGTATTGAAAGTCTTGTTGAGGCCATCGCAGAACACCAGAACCATTTAAAGGATACCGAACGGATCGAATTAGTAAGATATAAGCGTGTTGAACAGGA
>JAFDDL010000232.1 GCA_019310865.1 Deltaproteobacteria bacterium
ATTTTTCTGATAATAATCCTGATGGTAGTCTTCTGCAGGATAAAACGGACCCCGGGGCAGAATACGCGTGGCGATGGATTTGTCATAAGGCCCGGTGGCCCCCATTTTTTTCTTGGATGCTTCGGCCAGTTGTTTTTCGGTCTCATCTCCGTAAAAAACAGCCGTTGTGTACTGGGAGCCTCTGTCGGCAAACTGTCCGCCGGGGTCAGTGGGGTCCACATGGCGCCAGAATACGTCAAGTAACTGTTCATAGGTGATCTTATCCGGATCATAGACCACCTTCACGGCTTCCACATGACCGGTTTGACCGGCAGAAACCTGCCGATACGATGGATTCGTCTCACGGCCGCCGGTGTAGCCGGATATGGCCTCGAGAACGCCGGCTACCTTTTCAAAATCGGATTCCGTACACCAGAAACAGCCACCGGCAAAAACTGCCGATTTGGTTGATTTATTGTCTATGTTCATGGGCTTCTCCATTTTTCCATTGAGGTTAGTGGCCTGGTTGCAGCCGACGATTACGACAAGCAGGGTTAAGACCATTATTAATCTAAGTTTCATTGGACACCTCTCAAAAAAGTTATCGGTTCAAAGTTCAGGGCTCAAGGTTTGATATCAAGCATATCGATAATAAACCTTGAACTCACTTTTTAATAATATAATACAGAGATTTAATTTTGCGTTAAAGAAATTGTAAAGTTTCGGTAAAGTTGATGGGACGCATGGGGGGAAACCGACTTGACACCCGGTCATTCTGAGATTTGAATAGAAAATGTTGCGGCCTTGCCCTTGAACATGACCTAAGATTTTGAAACCGCTTCTAAGGGTTCTCGCAAAAATTAATTCACAATTTTAGGTGTCGAGGCGCCCAGCTGGCAAGGCGCAAAAATTAAAGAATATCAGGATATTCTGTATTTTTGCAACGCCGCCGGATGGGATGGATCGGCACATAAAATGTGAAGTTATTTATGCGCGAGCCCTGAGCTTGTTTCACATGTCAATCACATCACCTTCCTTGGCGATGAACAGTTTCGGACCGGCCGGGTCCTTATTCTGATTTTTGAACTTGGCTTCCAGGGCCAGCAATTCAGTATCCGTCCGAAACGGATCATGGTGGAAAAGATACAGGTTCTTAACATCCGCGTTCTTGGCCGTGTCAATGGCGTGTTCGAAAAACGAGTGCCCCCAGCCTTGCTTGCCCTCGACAAACTCTTTCTGAGTATATTGAGCATCAAACACCAGGACATCGGCTCCCCGATAAAAATCGATGATTCGGTTGTTTTCCTGCTGGGCAACCACTTCTCCCTCATCGAATAAATCCGGGTCGAAATCCGGTGATTCGGGATCCGATGCAAATAAATTTCTGAACGGTTCGTTGTCGAATGCTGTGCAGAAGGATTTACCTTTGAATTCAAATCGATACCCAAGACATAGCAAGGTATGGTTTAAGTATTTCGTTTTTAAAACGATCCCGTCTCCAAGGTCGATCTCGTTTTCGCCGATCTGGTAATAATTGAGATCGGCAGCCAGATCGCTGTGTAGAACCGGAAAATATCGATAACTCAACTGACCGCCGATAACCCGTTCCAGCGGTTCTTCCTCATAGGTGACCGGTCCGTAAATATTCAAATGGGTTTCGGGAAGATAGATTGGATCAAAAAAGGGAAATCCCATGATGTGATCCCAGTGGGTATGGGTAATAAATATATCCGCGTGGAAAGGCTTGCCCGATTTTCGAGACTGGGCGATCTCATGCCCCAGCAGTCGAATACCAGATCCGGCGTCGATGATAACGAGTCGGTCCACTTCGTCGAAGCGAAGTTCGATGCAGGTGGTGTTGCCGCCGAAATGAACGGTATCCGGGCCGGGGCAGGCAATGGATCCTCGAACTCCCCAAAATTTAAATTTCATCAAACACTCCTCAGGGCTCGTGCAGAAAAATGACCCCTTACCCAGATATACTCAGAAATATTTTGGCCTTATCGATTTCCTCATTAATGTTTTTTACGACACCCCGAAGTCGATCATACGAGACGTTTAATCGGGAACCCAAAAAAGCCAGCACCCCGGGATCGATTTGGGTCGGGAAGGCATTGCCTGAATAGCCGATTTCCAGTGTATTTACCAGATAATCGGCAAGTGTCACCACATAGACCAACGCTTGGTTCTCACCGGTATAATCTCCGGCGTCATGGTGATGTGTGATGGTGTCGGTTATTTCATCGCCAAGGTTCCAGTTTTCGGCAATCAGCTTTCCGACCCGGGCGTGATCGGTTCCGAGGGCCATATTCTCTGAGATGACCAGCGCCTGGTGATTGTTTTCCGATAGGTTCAACACCTCCAGATATTCTTTGGCATATTTGTTGTTCAAGGGTATCTTTCCGATATCATGCAGCAGCCCGGCGATAAAAAAGCCCTCCAACTCGTCCTGGGGAAATCCGTGTTTCGCTGCAATCAGCTTGGCTGTGACACCCACAGCCAAGGAATGTTTCCAGAACTCCACGATTTCCAGTGCCTGAAAATCCCTTTTTTGACCGAGCTTGCTCAATATGGCAGTGCTCAGGAGCATGTTCTTGATCGTGTTAATCCCCAACAGGATGATGGCCCGAACGAGCGACGTCACTTTCTGGGGCATCCCGTAGTAGGCTGAGTTTATCAGCTGCAGCACCTTGCCCATGAGGACTGGATCGACACTGATTATTTTATTCAGGTCAACCGCTGTTGCGTCTACATGGTTGCACAGGGTCAATACCTTTGTAACGGTCGGCGAAAGAGGGGGCATCCGGTTGATATGTGACCGCAGTATTAAAATCCTTTTTTCAGGATCCATACAAATGCTCCGATTTGATGATGGGCGCCTTATCATTTAAGATTTGCGACGCTTCACCCCTCCATGATTTTACCAATGCCGATACGCAACGATAACGTTACGCAATGATAACATTACGATCATTTATCAAAAAATTCATGAATTTTAAACAGAAAATTGAGTCATTAAAAAAAAAAATATCCAGACGATGTCAATGATTTTAACTTAGAGCCATTGACAGGAAATTAACATTGACCTATTACAAAAGTCATGAGCCCGGCCCCCTTAGGGTTCGCTTTCCTATGTGAGCCCTTGGCAAAACAGCGTTGCCGACGCCATTCCGTGCGACCTGCCGGTAGATGCCGAACAGGCGATCGTGTGGAACGAATCGAACCGATTCAGCCCATCCAGGGTATTAAGCGGTAGGATTGATATTGGAGACAGGTCATAGTGAGCAATCGCCTTTCAAAGCTTGCCCGAACAGATGGTGTTTTATCCGAACCAATCGAATATTTCTATTTTGTCTACCGGGAAATTAAAAACATATGGACCTATATTAACGCTTTCTTCATCGGCAGTCTGATTTATCTGTTATCGGATGTGATGATTCTGGCGCCCTACCTTGTTCCGCTACTTGTACAGGTAGTCGTGAAATCGGCTGTTCAATATAAAAGCAGAGACCTGAACATGCTGGTGGAGCTGCCGGCTCAAAAGGACGACCCGGCGTTTATCATGGATCATGCCGGTGAAATTGTTTTGTCCACCGGCAAGACCCGGGAACTGTTTGAATCATTCGATGTTCAAAATATTCATCAATTCGTAGGTGAAGAGGGACTTAGAATCATTCTGGACGATGTTGACCCCACCTGTTCGGAAACAGTAACCGTACCCGTCGAGGTTTACTCGGAAAAAACCCGGAAGTGGTATGAGGCCAAGGCCAAGCCGATGGTGTTATATTGCGGCAAGCCACTGGGTAAATTTCTGGTGTGGTTTCAGGATATCTCCTACCGAAAAACCTATGACCTGAAACAACAGGAGCTGCTGCAGTACACCGGTGATCTAGTGACGCAGGTCAGGCCCCTGGCCAAAAAGGGAGAGGCCCTGGAAAACCTGGCCGCCTTCATTCTTGCTAATTACGAAGCGGTTTTCATTACCCGCAAAGACGCATCGAGTCATTTTCTGGGGTGTGTGTATAAAATGGAGAATCGGACGCTTCGCCGATCCGAACCGATTTCCATATCCGAAAAGACCCTGTCGCCGGTAATCCTTTCCCGGCACCAATCGCGGATTGTGGCCGATGAACGAAACAACTTTGCATCAAACGCTGCATTTTTTGAACAATATCCTTTCGACGGGCGGGTACTGGACTTTATCGATGTGCCCATTCGCAATTTTATCACTTATCACCGGGGAGATATTTCCATCATTGTTTTCAACGCATTATCGACGATCACCCCCTATGACAAGCAGTTTATGGAGGTTGTGCTCAGTCTCTCCCAATCGGTTATCGCGCTGGTGGATCTTGCGCGGGAAAACGATGAACAGTTTCTTCAGAAAGTGATGGGGCTGTGCGCTGCAGCGGAATACAGCGACCAGATAACCGGAAAACACATCCTGCGCGTCAATGCCTTTAGTCGGTTTCTGGCTGAAAAAATGGGCTTTGGGGATGAATTTGTCGACACCATCGGACAGATTGCATCCCTGCATGATATCGGCAAGGTTGCCATACCGGAAATCGTGAAACTTCCCCGGCGTTATACGGAGCCGGAACGATTGAAAATGCAGATGCATACCGTCTACGGTGCGGATATTATCGAAACCATGATGGGCTATGCATCAAAGGCTGATCCGAGGTTGACCATGGCTCGCAATATCGCCTTGCATCACCACCAGACTTGCAATGGTCGAGGGTATCCCATGCTCAAAAGAGACGGGCGTATCATTGAGCCGACCAGCAAAGATTATCGGGCTTATTTGGACAATGAACCGCTACGCAAATCGGATATTCCCATAGAGGGGCTGATCGTCGGGTTGGCGGATCGATATGATGCGCTGAGAAGCAAACGCCAATATAAACCGGCCCTGACCCATGATCAAGTGTTGTCGGTCATGTGGCGCGACGATTTAACCGGTATTACCGGCGACGAGTGGTACGGCCCAAAACTATGGGCGGCGTTCATGGAGAATCACGACCATTTCCGGCAGATATACGACGGGTTCCGGGAGGCGTGAGTGGGCACTAGCCTATCGGGTGACCAACCCCTTCTCCATAGCAAACAGCGTCAGGGCCGAGGTGTTATGTAAGTCGAGCTTTTTCATGAGATTGGCGCGATGTTTTTCAACGGTTTTCAGGCTGATGCACAGGTAACTTGCCACTTCCTTGTTTTTATACCCTTCCGCAATGAGTTTCAGAATCTCACGTTCACGTTGCGTCAACGTTTCCAGAATCGACCTGGGTTTTTCGCCCTTTTTCCCGGCCAGGTAGCCATCGATGATTTTTCCCGACACACTGGGGCTTAAAAAGCGTTTTCCGGACAACACTTGACGGATGGCCATGAGCAGTTCGTCGTGGGTTGTATCCTTCAGCACATATCCATCCGCCCCGGCCTGGAGTGACATGAGGATGTACTCTTCCGTGTTATGAACGGTCAAGGCGATGATTTTGACATTGGGTTGCTGTTTTTTAATCTCCTTGATCGCTTCAAACCCATTCATTCTGGGCATGGAAAGATCCATGAGTACCAGATCCGTGGGGGTGGACCGGACACATTTGATGGCGTTTCGACCGTCTTCCGCCTCGCCGACAACCTCTAAATCACTGTGTTCCTTTAATAAGGAACGCAGCCCTTGGCGCAGGATCGTGTGGTCTTCCGCAATGACGATTCGATAGGGGGCTGTCATCTTCGTATCTCCATGAAATTGCCTCCGCTGATGCTTCTCCAGAACGAGATTGATAGGATGGTGGTGGGTCATAAAGAAAAAATACATGCCCGCCCCCGACGAAAATAGGGAAAGACCCTATTTATCATAGGTGATTAAATTGGTAAAGTCATAGTATGCTCAAGACATTGATAGTCGAGAAAAACGAAGGCTTCAGAGACTCGCTGATCAAGTTTCTCGGTGAGCAGTTTTCAACGATGGCATTTGAAATGGCATCCACTGGAAAAGAGGCCTTGGAAAAATTCCCGCTTTTTTGCCCCCAATTGGTGTTTGTGGATATTCATTTGCCGGGTGGAAACGGCCTGCAGCTGGCCAGACGAATTCGTGAAAAAAATGCCGGCACCGTGATTGTCATGCTGGCGGACCAAGATGGCCCGGAATACCGGCTGGCGGCAAACAAAGTCGGCGCCAATCATTTTGTGTCCAAAGGCGGAGCTTCGGTGGATGCGCTTATCGGTTTGGTTGGCGCCATTGTCGAATAACCAATC
>JAFDDL010000233.1 GCA_019310865.1 Deltaproteobacteria bacterium
AGAATGGCATCGTCGCCTGAAAACTGTTTGATCCACGTTTTACCGCCGTTTTCAGTGTAGAAAATAGTCCCCCACTCGCCTGCAGTCCAACCTTTCCGGGCATCTGCAAAGCATACCGATGTCAGTAAAATATCCTCCGTGATCTTCTGCGGGATCCATGTGGCGCCGCCGTCCGTGGTATGCAACACCGTCGAGCCGCTGCCCACCACCCAACCGTTGTCTCGATCGACAAAATCGACACTGGACAGAAGTTTATCCGTGCCGCTTTGCTGGTGGGTCCAGCTCTTTCCCCCATCTTTCGTGTGAATGATTTTACCGAAGTACCCCACCGCCCATCCATGCGTGCCGTCTACAAAATCCACGCTGAACAGGTTCTCTTTGAGTTTTATGGGGTCTGCCGGCTGCGCTTTCGGTGATGAAAACGAAAGCAAGAGGACGAAAATAGAAAGGGCAAAGGGAATGAGTTGTTTCCGCATCAGATTCCTTCCTGTGAAAGGTGAAAATTTAGATTGATAACCATTATTTTGAAGTGAGCCTAATAAATGAATTTTATCCATTGAAAGTCAAGTTCTTTTTTGAGCAATTGAAAGTCAAAAATTCTTTTACTTGAGACTATTTAAGATAAGTGGTGCTGTTTACATCAAGGGGCAAGATGTTCCGCTTCCCGGCGTCGTGAACAGAATTTGTGGCCATAAGGTTGCGCCACTGGTATTTCATGTTCACTAAATAGAAACAAAAATCATGCCAGGAAAAAGAGCATGCCCATTTAAAATTTAACTCTCTGTAATAATAATATTAAAACACCCTTTGGAGAACAAATGGGGGGCCGCTCCCAAATTATTTTTTACTATATATAACAAAATTGGCATATATCACAAAATTACAACTTTGCGGGCCACCCCTAGTTTCTTGATTCGCGAAAACAATGTGTGGGGATTCAAGCCCAAAACTTTTGCGGCACCCTTTTCCCCACTGACCCGCCCATGGGTCATTTTCAATGCCCGCATGATATGTTCTCGCTCAACTTGTTCCATGGGGGCAATTTCTCGTGTCGCACGGGTTGCACTTTTCTTTGGCAGCCAGTCCTCCAGTTCGAGGCGGTCCCCCTGGCTGACAATCAATGCCCGCTCTATGATATTCTCCAGCTCGCGGACGTTGCCGGGTAAGTCATATGCCATCAGGGCATTTAATGTTTTCTGGGGAATTTTAACAGACTGCTTCCCTGTCTTGGGTCCATATTTAATGATAAAATGCCTTACCAGAACAGGGATGTCCTCCTTTCTGTCGCGAAGGGGAGGGACATGAATTGGAAATACGTTCAACCGATAGAAAAGGTCTTCACGGAACGCACCTTTTTCCACCGCGCTTTCCAGATCGCGGTTGGTAGCGGCAATGATACGGACATCCACCTTATAGGTACGCGAACCGCCGACACGCTCAAACTCACCTTCCTGCAGCACCCGGAGCAGATTTACCTGAAGCGCCAGGGGAAGATCCCCGATCTCGTCCAGGAACAGGGTCCCACGATCGGCCAGTTCAAATCGACCCGCCCGCTGTGCCAATGCCCCGGTAAAAGCACCTTTTTCATGCCCGAAAAGCTCGCTTTCAATGAGGTTCTCGGGCAGGGCCGCACAATTGACTTTAACCAGCGGTCGATCCTTTCGACGGCTGATTCCATGAATGGCCCGGGCGACCAGCTCCTTGCCGGTGCCGGTTTCCCCCATCACCAGAACATTGGTATCCGTGTCCGCCACCTGCTCGATGTTGCGCATCACCTTTTTCAATGCATAGCTCTGCCCGATGATTTCTCCGAAATTATGCTCGATACGAATCTCTTCCTGCAGATAAATATTTTCTTCCTGCAGCCGTTCTTTTAGCTTTTCAAGCTCCTTTTGGGCCTGCTTTCGCCGGGTAATATCCCGCATGATGGCCTGGATATAGGTCCCTGAGTTCAGTTCGATTCGCTTCAGACTGACCTCGGCATAAAACATCAGCCCGTTGCGGCGGATATGTCGCCACTCAAAATATTGATCTTCGCCCTTTAATGCGGCGCTGATTCTTTTGGTGGCCTCAGATTCGGATCTTTTCCCGTCCGGTTGCACCGGTGGTGATAAATCAAAGGGGGTTTTTCCGATCACCTGGTCCCGCGGGTAGCCAAACAAGGCCTCCGTTTTTTGATTGCAATCTGCAATGATTCCGTTCTTTAAAATGAAAATCCCATCACCGGCCTCTTCAAACAACGTCCGATAACGGGTTTCACTTTCCCGATAGGTTTCCTTGGTTCGCCTGAGTTCAGAGATTTCCTGTTCCAGCCTTAATATATTCTGGGTCAGACTCTCATCTGGTTGCTTTTCCGCCATGGATGGATCCTCTGAATCTAAAACCATTTTTAGATTTTAATAGGCACTATTTACCGCCCCTTCGTTTATTTGTCCCCACCACATCCACCTCCATCCGCACCGGGTCGATCACCACGCCGTAATCTTCTTCAGCGCTTTTTACAGACACCAGCTCATCGATGACATCGTCAAGAACCTTGTCGATATCACGTTCAAAAGGATCGCCATAACCGCCCCCGCCGGCTTCCTTGATGTCATAAATATCCCCTGCGTTGAGCATCACGAACTTATGCACACCGGGGTCATCGACGGTGCCGTCAGCCCTTCGTACGACCAGTTTGCTCGGCTGGGGCCCTTTTCCTCCCACGATGCCGAAGGGTGCGGTTTCAGGCATCAATCCATCGCCGAAGTTATCCGAAAGAATATTGTCGGCATCAACCCGCCACACGTAAGAGGTACCCATCCCCCCGCGCCATTTTCCGGGGCCTGCGCTGTCCTGGAGATACTCGTATTCCATTATGGAGTAGGGACACACCAATTCGTGCAGTTCCGGGTCCGGCGACCGCAATCCGCCGGCGCAGGAAATCACTCCCAAGTGATCCCATCCATCATATCCCAGCGTGGCCCCTGCGCCTCCCTTGCTCATGAAATGGATATCACCGAAAAGCCTTCCCGTTCGTGGGTTGAAGCCCATTGTGGCCGGAGCGGACCATCGCGCCCAGGCAGCCTGGATGCGCTCCGGAACAGCCTGGGCCAGGGCCAGCCAGACCGCCTCAACGATGGTGGCCGTTGTGCAGATGGTGCTGGCCGTGCAGGCGGCAGGCTCCAGGCAATTCACAACGCTGCCGGGCGGGGCGATGAGGTCAATGGGCCGAAGCGCCCCCTCATTTTTTCGGATGTTGGGATCAATGGTCAAAAATGTCGCCAGGCAGGTGGAGGAGAAGGTATTGGCTACCGTACTGTTGATGGATCCCTGAACCTGAGGGTCGGAACCGGAATAGTCAAAAACGATATGATCCCCATTGACACGAACCGTCACCTTGATCTTGACCATCTTATCCCGGTCGAATCCGTCGTGATCCATGTGCCGCTCTGCGGTGTATTCGCCGTCGGGAATCTTCAAAATCTCTTCGCGCATATGCTTTTCGGTGGCATCGATAATCTCCACCACGGCCTGTTCCAGGGTCTCTAGACCGTTTATCCGTATGTCGCGTTTCAGTTTTCGTTCTCCCACCTTGGTGGCTCCCACCAGACAGTTCAAATCTCCCTCCACCAGAGACTCCATTCGCACATTTTTCAAAATCAAGCCCCAGACGCTCTTGTTGTATCGCCCCTTGTTGTAGAGTTTGGAAGGTGGAATCCGTATTCCCTCCTGCCAGATGGAATCCGCCTCCGGATTGTATCCGCAACACCCCGTTGCACCGGTATCGGCCATATGCCCTTTGGCCGCCGCCCAAAACACGATACGATCACCGGAGAAAATCGGCCGCACCACGGTAAAATCCGGCATATGGTTGTTTCCCCCCAGGTACGGATCGTTGGTCAGGATCACATCCCCTTCATGAACATCATCCCCGTAATAGTCGATGATCGATTTCATACAATAGGGAAGGGCACCGGCCAGGACCGCGATATACGGCCGTTGAGCGATCATGCGCCCTTCGGCATCAAAGATCCCGGTAACAAAATCCCTGGCCTCACTGAAAATGGGAGAATGGGAGGTCCGCATCATGGTCTCGCCCATTTCGCTGCAAACGGCTTCAAACCGGTTGGCCAGAACGGATCGGAGTATCGGATCGAGTGTGTCTTTTGCCATGGTGCGCTCCTTTACTGAATGCTTTCTTTCAATTTGGCGATGATTTCTTCAAGCTTCTCGCTCTTTCGGTACAGGACGTAATTGTTGTATGAATCGCAGATCAGATCAAAATCCGGAGGTACGACAATTGTTGTTGTCGGCTCTTCAACGATGGCCGGGCCGAACACCAGATTCCCGTGTTTCAGGACAAGGCCGTCATAAACAGGCGTTTCGATGAACTGGTCTTCAAAGTACACTTGACGCTTGTTTTTCAGGGCACTTGAAGCGTCCGGGGGGTAACGCGGGCTGTCTTTAAACGCCGGCTTGACGGTCTCACCGATGGCCTGCAGGCGGATATTGATCAGCTCCAGCTCAGCGCCCGGCATGGAGTAGCCGTAAAGGTTGTCGTGGGTCTTGTGAAACAGTTCGGCAAGGGACGCCATATCTTCATCACGGATTTCACCTGAGGAGGACATGGGTAGGGCGACGTTCACCTCATTAAATTGCCCCAGGTATCTGATATCCGATGTGAAGCCTGCCTGCACCCGCTCTTCGGGGATGCCTTCGGTGGCAAGGGTGGATATCGCCTCCTTGAGCAGGTCGTCGCATATGGATTTTACCCGATTCGTATCAAGATGTTTAAATTCCGCCGTGTAGGTGTGCACATAGTCGTGTTTAAGATCACTCATCAGCATGCCGGATGCACAAAAAACCGAGGATCCCCGCGGGACGATGATCAACGGCATTTCCTGATCCTTTGCAATTTGCGCCGCATGGATCGGACCCGCGCCTCCGGCAACAACCATGGCAAATTTCATGGGATTATGTCCCTTGGACACGGATACCATGCTCACTCCCATGGCCATGTTGATATTGATCATCTTGTATATACCGGCGGCCGCTTCGGTCACAGAGAGTCCCAATTTGTTTGCGATCCTGTCTTCAATGGCCTTTTCCGCCGCTTTCTTGTCGAGGATCAACGCGCCACCATGGAAATAATCCGGAGACAGATAGCCCAGAATCAGGTCCGCATCCGTGACCGTCGGTTCCCTGCCGCCCTTGCCGTAACAGACCGGGCCCGGGTCCGCACCGGCGCTCTGGGGCCCTACCTGCAGCATGCCGGCCGCATCGACGGAGGCGATACTCCCACCACCGGCACCAATGGTTTCGATATAGAGGGTGGGCAGCGCCATCCGGTACCCGCCGATCTCCCCCTCGGTGGTGATCGTGGGCCGGCCGTCCTTGATCAGACATACGTCGAAACTCGTGCCGCCCATATCAACAGTAATGATGTTGTCCAATCCATGGATGCTGCTGACAAACTGGCCGGCCACAGGCCCCCCTGCCGGCCCTGAAAGCAGGGTGTTCACGGCAAAGCGGCTGCTCATCTCCGGAGACATCACACCACCGTTGGACTGCATGATCAGAAGCAGGCCGTTGAAACCGCTCTGATTGAGTCCGCTCTCGGCGCGCTGCAGATATCCGGACAGAATGGGTCCCACATAGGCGTTTAAGGCAACGGTGCTGTTTCGCTCGTAGACCCGCACCTGGGGCAGAATTTCGCTGGAAAGGGAAATATAGGTATCCGGAAACGCCTCTCGGAGCAATTCTCCGATTTTCTTTTCATTATCAGTGTTTATGTACGAAAAGATCGTGCTGGCACCAATGGCCTCATAGTCTTCACGCTGCATGCGTTTAATAATTGCCTGCATTTCCGCTTCATCCACCGGCAGGGCGATATTGCCGTCCTGGTCCACGCGCTCGGTAACTGTAAAAATATCCCGCCGCCGGACCAAGGGTTCGGGCGGATCGTAACGCGAATCGTACTGCCGATCCCTGAGCCCCCGCCGCATGTTCAGAACATCCCTGAAACCCTTGGTGGTGATAAAGGCGGTCTTTGCACCGTTTCGGGTCAAAACGGCATTGGTGGTGATGGTGGTACCGTGGACAATGATCTGCACCTTGCTTAAAAACGCTTCATACGCCAGATCGACATAACGGGCAATTTCGGTAAGCCCGTTTACCACCCCGATCGAGGGGTTCTTTGGTGTCGACAACGATTTAAAAATATCGTGGCGGCCGTCTTCATCCACCAGCAAA
>JAFDDL010000234.1 GCA_019310865.1 Deltaproteobacteria bacterium
GCGTTACGAAGCAACCTCGTTTTTTTTCAAGACGGGGCAACACATCCAACTGTGGAACCGTTTCTAACGAAAGATTTTCTCCAATGGCGAATCGGGCAAACTTCAGGAGCGCCGTTTCTTCTTCCCGGGTAAAGGATGACATGATACGTCCACCTCCCGCATTAACGGGTCATAAATCCGTCTGAACCACCCCCAATCCGGCAAAGCCGGAATAGAAGTGCTGAGTGCTTAGTTGCGGAATTCTGCCGATTTGAAAGCGGAAATCCCCTTCTTTTTTCGTACCGATGTTTTTTCTGAAATGTGAGATGCTTACATTCACTGAGCACTCAGCACTTTAGCACTACGCACCCAGCACTAAGCACTCAGCACTCAGTACTTTTTCTGTATGGGCATTATCTGAAAAATCCCCACCAGACAAACGAGGCAAACACCAGACAGGCAAAAGCACAGATACTGTAGGCAACCCAGTCAATCGGCTCTTTGGCCCGACCGTGCCGATCCGCATTGCCGACCTTACGATCACAGCCGGCGCATTTCACGGCATCTAAGGGCAGCTCGGTGAAACAATGCGGGCATCGTTTCGATCCGGTCGAAGGGGGCGGTATTGCCTTCTTTTTATCCAATTGCTTTTCCTAATTTATTATTCCCTCTTGGATAACAATATCACTCTGAGCCCGCAGCTCCGTGAGCCATTTTTCAAAAAAGCGCTGTCTCTTTTGCTGCAAAAGGCTCTGTTGGATAGTCGCCTTCATGTTCTCCAGTTGCGCCAAGTCCGGTGTTTTTCGATCTTTCAACTGGATGACAAAATATCCTTTTCTTCCCTTTAAAACGGTTGGCGCCAGCTTATTTTCCGCTGACAGCGTAAATGCCGTGCGTGCAATTTCCGGCTCTCTGCCAATATTCGAAATCTGCTCGTTGCGTTTGAACAAGCCGGTATTGCCAACCGTTTTACTGTATTTCTCGGCGGCTGTCTTCAGGTCAGCCCCCTTTTCCACGGTGTTTAAAAGTGCTGTGGCATCCGCTCTGGCCAACTCACCCTGCTTCTGTTTGATGGCATCCAGCCGAACCGAATCTTTCACAGTATCAAATTCCGGAATTTTTTCCGGCTTCAAATCGATTCTCTGCATGATATAATACCGGCCGCCGAATTGCTGGACATCGCTGATATCGCCATCCATCATGTCAAAAGCGATTTCAGCAAAGCGATCCGGTTCCCCAACGCCCATCTGTGGCCCCTTGCGAGTGAAATAATCGGTGGTCAACACGTGATAGTTCTCAGCGGATAGTTTCTCCAACTCCTCGACATCAAAGGATGTTTCCAGAGCTGCTTCGGCGGCTTCGTAAGCCAGTTCCCGGGCTGCCTCCTCGGCAAGCTTCTTTCTAATTTTATCGGATGCGGTTGCCAGGTCCTCGGTTGAGGCTTCAGTCACCTTCTCAACCTTGATCAGATGCCAGCCGAAACGGGTTAAAACCGGTTCGCTGATTTCCCCGGCTTTCATGGAAAAAGCGACATCCGCAAACGGTTTGACCATCGTCTCTTTGCTAAACTCCCCCAGGTATCCGCCCTTGTTCCGGGTGGGCCCTTCGGAATGTTCACCTGCAAGCTCGGCGAAATCCTTGCCCTCGCGAGCCAGTTTCAGGATGTCTTCGATCTCCTTGCGCCGCTTGTCCACCAACCCGACAGCCGAAGTCGATTCAACTTTCAGCAAAATATGACGCGCTTCAACTGTTTTGTCCGTCTTGAATTCCGCCGTGTTGCTTTCGTAATAGTCGGCAATTTCCTCCTCTTGAACCTGAACGGATGCTTCAAAGTTGTCCGGTGCAAATTCAAGGAAATGAACCCGTACCCGGGGCTCAGTCATATAAGCCTCGTTGTGGTCCTGAAAATATTCTTCCAGCTGTGCTTCGGGAATTTCGATATCTTTGTGGTCAGCCGGATCGAATTGCACATAGTCGATACTCACCGATGCTTCCTGCCACTTGTACCATTCCTGAATTTCTGAGTCACCGGCCTTGATTCCGCTTGTGATAAATGACTGCAGTTTGTCGATAAGCAGGGCCTCTCTCTGGGAGGCTTCGAACTGTTCAGGTGTCAACTGCAATCGGTTCAACAGAGATTGATACCGCCGGTTACTGAAGGCGCCTGCCTCCTGGAAAGCGGGCATATTTTGAACGGAAGTGACCAGGTCCGGGTCCGAGACATGGATGTTGAGCGTTTCGGCCTCCTGGGCCATGAGTTTTTGAGAAACCAACCCTTCGATGACCTGTCGCGGCACCTGGAGCAGTTCGATCATATCCGGCGTCAGGTTATCACCATATTGCCGTCTGAGGTTTTCAAGATAATTATTGTATGATCGTTTATAGTCATCCAGTGAAATGGCTGCACCATTGACCGTGGCCGCTCGATTAGCATGGCTTTCCTTGAAGCTGCCAACGCCCCAGAATACAAAAACGATCACGATTGCACCCAGGATGACTTTGATTAACCACGAACTTGCTTTTTCACGCATTAAACTGAGCATTTGTTCCCTTTCCGTCACAGTTCTCGAATTAACGTTTTTAACGTGGCGATACTATTTTACATCCCCCTTCTTGTCAATAATTTCCAATCCGATATCACCAATTATCCGCCTGGCCGAAAGTCTCGCACCACATTATGCCTTGAAATGGTGGTTGTGAAGGTATAATATCGCCGGGTATCATAGTTAGTGCCCATCCACAAATGGCTAATAATATGTTTACAGGATTTGAAAAAATTGTTGAAGAACGCATTCAATCCGCTCAAAGAAACGGTGCGTTCAATGATTTGCCGGGATCCGGGAAACCACTCTCGCTGCCCGACGATGCTCATATTCCAGAGGATTTGCGGCTGGCTCATAAAATCCTTAAGAATGCCGATTGCCTGCCGCCGGAAATCGAAATCAAAAAGGAGATTCATGCCGCTGAGGAGCTCTTAGCCAATATGCCGGCATCGAAAACCCGTTACCGAATTATGAAAAAGATCAACTACCTGATCATGAAGTTCAATACCATGAGATCCGGTTCGATCCAACTCGACCTTCCCCAGTTGTATCTTGACCGGATGGCCAATCGATGGGTGGACCGATCTGAAGATAGATAAATTCAATGGAAAAATTATCAATTGCACTGATCTCCGGCGGCACCTCTTCGGAGCGGCAGGTATCCATAGACAGCGGCGAACAAGTTTACAATGCACTGGATAAGGACAAATATCAGCCGGTTCGATACGATCCCAAAACCGATCTTGCCCGTCTTGTGAATGATGCCCCGAAAATCGACGCGGCACTGGTTATTTTACACGGTCCCATGGGAGAAGACGGCACCATCCAGGGCATGCTCGACCTTCTTGAAATTCCATACCAGGGCTCCGGTGTGATCGGTAGCGCCATGGCCATGGACAAACTCGCTTCAAAACACCTCTATGAGCACGCCGATATTCCGGTAACCCCCTATGTCGCCCTGACCGATTCGGACCCGGTAAATGAAAAAACAATTGTCCGGCAACTTGGACTTCCCCTGGTGGTCAAGCCGTCCGCCGCAGGATCGAGCATCGGCATGTCCATTGTGAAAACGACTGAAGCGCTCGCGCCTGCCATTGCCCTTGCCTTTAAAGAGGATAAAACCGTTTTAATCGAATCGTTTATAACCGGAATCGAACTGACCTGCTCGGTTGTGGGTAACGACGACCTGGTGGCATACCCCCTTATCGAAATCATACCCGAACAGGGGCATGAATTTTTTGATTACGAATCCAAGTATGTGCCCGGCGCCGCCCGGGAAATTTGCCCGGCGCGAATCGACGACGCCCTGGCGAAACAGGCCAAAGATTATGCCATCATGGCGCACAAAGCCCTGTTTTGTCGGGGATACACCCGGACCGACCTGATCCTGTCGGGCCGGGATCTTTATGTAATTGAAACCAATACCATACCCGGCATGACAAAAACGAGCCTGATGCCCCAGTCCGCAGCGGCCGTTGGGATCAGTTTCACTGAACTGCTCGATATTTTAATCAGCTTGAGTTTGGAAGACCATCTCCATAAAAGGCATTTAAATGATCATAAGCGGCTTGAGCGAATCAAACGAATAAGTGCTGAGCACTCGACTAAGCACTCAGCACTCAGCACTTCTAATCCAGCGAAGCCGGATTAGAATCAAAACGACATGGAGGTACGTATGAAAATCCTGGTAATTGGCGGTGGGGGTCGCGAACATTCCCTTATATGGAAAATCGCACAGAGCCCCAAGGTGAAAAAAATCTTCTGTGCACCGGGAAACGCCGGAATTTCGCAACTGGCAACCTGTGTCGATATCGGTGCGGAAGATATCGACAACCTGCTCCAATTTGCCAAGTCCAAGGCCGTTGACCTGACCGTTGTGGGCCCGGAAGGCCCACTGTCCCAGGGCATTACGGATGTATTTGAAGCCGACGGTCTGCGCGTTTTCGGTGCTTCAAAAAATGCCGCTCAGATCGAATCGAGCAAATCCTTTGCAAAGAATCTGATGGGAAAATACGGCATTCCCTGCGCCATCGGTAAGACCTTTACCCGCTACAAGCAGGCGCAGGCCTACGTGCGAAAGACCGGTGCGCCCATCGTGGTAAAGGCTGACGGTCTGGCAGCCGGCAAAGGTGTGATCGTCTGCGCCACCGTCAAGGAAGCAATGGCGGCCCTGAAGCAAATCATGGTGGACAATGCCTTCGGCGAAGCCGGCAGTCGGGTGATTGTTGAAGAATGCCTTGTCGGCGAAGAAGCCTCCTTTCTGGCTTTTACGGACGGAAAAACCGTCCTGCCCCTGCCCACAAGCCAGGATCACAAGGCGGCCTTCGATGATGACAAAGGCCCAAACACCGGTGGTATGGGAGCCTACTCCCCTGCCCCCATTGTGGACCGGCTCATGGGGAAAAAAATCATGGACGAAATCATGATCCCCACGGTAAAGGCCATGGCCGCGGAAGGCGCCCCATACAAGGGGGTGTTGTATGCCGGATTGATGATAAACCGGGATCAAATCAAGGTACTTGAATTTAACGGTCGATTCGGTGATCCGGAGGCCCAGCCCCTTTTAATCCGAATGAAAAACGATATTGTTCCGATCATAGAAGCGGTAATCGAGGAACGGCTCTCGGAGTGCAACCTCGATATTGACCCACGTGCATCGGTCTGCGTGGTCATGGCTGCAGGCGGCTATCCGGGCGCGTATAAAAAGGGACAGACCATATCCGGTCTGGACAAAGCGCGCCGAATCAAAGACGTGGTGGTGTTTCACGCCGGAACCGGAAAAAAAGGCAAAAATATCGTGGCCACCGGCGGGCGTGTCCTGGGCGTCACCGCCCTGGGTGACACGGTGGAAAAAGCCATTGGCAAAGCTTACCAGGCAGTGGATAAAATCACCTGGAGTAAAGTTCGATACCGAACGGATATCGGCCGCAAGGCGATGATTCGCAGTCAAGTGGCGCCCCGGGTGGGCATCATCATGGGCAGCGACTCGGATCTTCCGGTCATGCAGGAGGCGGCCAAAATTCTAAAGAAATTTGACATCCCCTATGAGATGACCGTGGCTTCGGCCCATCGCACTCCGGAACGAGCGGTGGCCTTCTCGGCATCTGCTCGGGATCGGGGCCTTCAGGTCATCATCGCCGGAGCCGGCCATGCCGCTCATCTGGGTGGGGTGCTGGCTGCCCATACCACCCTGCCGGTGATAGGCGTGCCCATCGACTCGTCATGCTTACAGGGGATGGACGCGCTCCTGTCCACGGTTCAGATGCCACCGGGCGTGCCCGTGGCAACCGTATCCATCGGCAAACCCGGCGCCCGAAACGCCGCCATTCTGGCCGCCCAGATCCTGTCGGTTTCAGATGACCGACTTGCCGAAGAGCTGAGCGACTTCAAGGCGGATATGGCCCGATCCGTAGATAAAAAAGCCGCCCGTTTGAACGCAGAATTTTAACGCCGCAGGCAAGTTATGCCGGTTTCGGGTAAAAAATCTTTGAAAATAGATCCCGAGGCCCCTGATTCGAAAATCATCGCATCCGGGGCTTCGGCGATTTCAAAGGGGGGCGTGGTCCTGTTTCCCACCCAGGGGCTTTACGGCCTGGCCGCCAACGCCCTGGATGAAAAGGCCGTCAATCGAATATTTACCATCAAACAGCGTCCTCCGGAAAAGCCGCTACTG
>JAFDDL010000235.1:0-3663 GCA_019310865.1 Deltaproteobacteria bacterium
AAAACGCATGGTTATAC
Organism: Deltaproteobacteria bacterium; assembly: GCA_019310865.1. The sequence continues at coordinate 18 of JAFDDL010000235.1, forward strand.
GTTTGGGGTAAACTGGTACCCCAATGAAATGGTAAGATTAATGCTGAATTATTACCACATGGGATTTGACGATACTATTACCGTCAGCGGCAAACAAATTGATGATGAAGACGCCATCCATACACGGTTTCAAATAGTTTTCTGAAAAAATCAGTTCAGGCCCGCCAGCCAGGTCGCAGCGCTGACAACAAGTATCTCATTGGATCCATTTTTTATTTTTCTTGCTATGCTCGGCTTGTTTACTAATTGAATAGCCGGAACATTGAACGTGATTTGAAATTTCAGCAAGGAAGCGCTTAGTTCCGTTCTGGACAACTTGGCTTCAACCATGAAAAGTGGAATGCCATGATCCGTAACTAAAAAATCGACCTCTTCCTTCTCCTTGTTCCGAAGATACCATAGTTCAAACTCCCCCAGCCCGAAATCATTCCACAAAGTTAACGCACGGCGCAATTCAACAGCCACCATATTTTCAAATCGAAAGGCTTCATCCGCAATTCTGCAATAGTCATAGAAGTATAGTTTGGGTTCTTTGGCCAAGCTTCTTTTGATTCGCTCGCTGTAAGGTCGAATCTTAAAGATAAGAAAAAACCGTTCAAAAACCGAAATCCATGCAGAGACGGTCTTATGCGATACTTTGAGCAGCGCCGCATTCTTTGATGCCGAGAACGGGCTGCCGACGCATGTCGATAACAAGTGGTAGAGGGTTTCCATTTTATCGATCTGACGAACGGCAAATTCATCCCGGATATCATTTCGAATAACCTGGCTATGGTAAGATTTGGCCCATCGGCGGTACTTAATTTTTGTTCCCTTAATAAAAGGCTCCGGAAACCCGCTGACGTGAAACATGGTTTCCCATGCATCCTGAGCCTCTTGATTTCGCCCCGGAATTTCAACTAAAATGCCGCTGTTTGTCAATCCGATTGCACTGGAAAAGATTTCCCCGATGGTAAAAGGGTAGAGATGAAAATGGAGAAATCTTCCGGCCAGGGAATCTCCTCTCTTCTGTGAAAGATCAAGTCGCCCGCTGCCCGTAACGAGAAATCGAAATTCTTTGGAAAAACCGTCATAGATGCCTTTAAGGTAATTTTTCCATTCACTGTATTTATGAATCTCATCCAGTACAATGAGCGGTGTTGTTCCTTTTATTCTGTCAACTTCCTGAAAAAAAGTCGGGGTCTCAATAATTCTGACCTTGTTTTCCGGAATATCATAGTTGAAAACAAGGGACACAGGCTCATCAGACGCAATATCTTCTACAAACGTAGTTTTTCCCGCTTGCCTGGGCCCTGAGACGAGTATCAGAGGCTTTTCGGCATTGAAATCAATCCATATTTTCTTATAATAGTCCCTGGGTTTCATGCGGACAACCATAACATTAATTACCATAAAGTCAAGACTAAATGGTATCTTATTACCATAAAGTCATGCAAATTTTAAATCTCGTGTGATATGATTTGCACATGTAACGCAAAAATCAGCGGCGCGCTTTGCAAGTCCGGTGGATTGACTGGTTGGCCAATCTATCTTTGAGCAACACCGCAGCTACTCAAGTACGTGCATACCGATGAGAATTGCAGTCCCGCCAGTTGAGCCAACATGATAGAGCAAACGCCAAGAGACCCAGAATCAAGACTGCCGCGTCCACTACCAAAGGCTCCCATGTCAATCCTGTTAGTTTATCTACATAGTACTTGACGTATGAATTCGGCAAGTTAGTCTCTCCGAGTTTGTGCTTGACCTCCCAATGCCAGTCAGTAAAAGGGCAGTAGCCCCAACCGTAAAATATTCCTAACCCGAACCAAGAAAGAATAGTTAGGCCAATAGTTATCAATTGTATGCGTCGTGTCCTTCTCCACGCCCAACCAGTGAGATTAAATAGAACCAAGCAGCTATGGAATACGATGAAGAAAAAATCAAGGAACGTGTACATTTAATTATTTTGTGTATTACCTTCAGCAGTGTTATAGTTACTATGTGCGTAGCGGTTTAGTACATCTTGCCAATGACACCAGAACGCAGGTCGTTATTGATGCCCCAAAAGGTTGGTGGCTATAGCCCAGGTTTAATCAACTCAGCCTTCTTCGCCAACGGCATTCTTTTTATCGCGTATTCCCGTTTGGCCGCTGAAGATCTGGATTCGGCCTGTTCAAAATAGACTAACCGTACTGGTTGCCGGTATCTGGTGTATTTCGCACCACCGGTTTCTGCATTATGCTCTTCGATTCGCCTTTCCAGGCCGGTGGTTATCCCGGCATACAGGGTTCCGTCATTGCATTGGACAATATAAACATACCATTGCGCGTTCGTTTCTGGTTGGCCATGGTGATTGCCGGAAATATTTATGAGGTTTTTTATTGCCCTATGGATTGCGTCGCTATCTTTCCGCATAAGAATCAGGCCAGCACTTCTTTGGCAAACGCCTTGGCTCTTGCCATATCTTCTTCATTCGGGTGGCCGGTCATCTGTTTGACTGTTTCCTCCCACTGTTCGTCAGTGAGCTTTTGGTTGTTTTTTACCATCTCATGCAGGGCTTCGGTCAAGAATCCCTGGCAATCAAAACATCCCTTGTATTCCATACCCTTTTCCGTGCAGGATTTTTTTATAGGTTCCGTAAATTCATCCATGGCCTGATCCGGATATGCCGGGGCGGAATGCGTGATGAAACCGGCCATTTTTTGACCTGAGCCTGCCTGAATGCCCTTTAAAAACTCCTTGACCGGTGCTGCCAGATTACTGGCGTGAAGGGGCGAACCGATGAAGATGAAATCATACCCGGCAATATCGTCGGCACTGACATCTTCAAGTTTTTTCATTTTGGCCTCATTGGCCTGGGATGCTTCCTCACAGATGGCCCCGGCGATTTTTTCCGTATTTCCGGTCTGACTGAAGTAAACAACCAAAACTTTCATAATGCAACCTCCTGTTTGTTATTGTTTTTACCAATATTGAGCGATTCAACGTTCCCTATTGCGCGGCTTCATAAAACCGGTAACGTATTATCGGGATTTAGCTCAAAACTATCGAACGATCGAAAGTGCAGACTCGATTTCTTTTTTAACGATTCCATCTTCCTTTTTTCTACTTTTCTCCAAAGTTTTTTTTGCCAATGGGCCGCCCAGACATCCCAATGACCACGCTGACATGGCCCGCACGGCATCGTAGGGACTCTCCGTAATGGCCTGTACCAAAACGGGGACATTATCCCGGTCACCAAGATTTCCCAGCGCTCTGGCGGCATTTATCTGCCATTTTGACACTTTCTTTCGAGAAATGTAGAAGGTCAGGGGCCACACTTTGTTGGCGTAGTGATCATCCGACATGGTCAGAAGCTTTGTTAGGGCAAAATCAGGGGCCCGTCTCATGAGTTGAGGATTTTCAGGAAGAGCCTGGTTCATCCAGGGCTGGTTTCTCGGGCAAACCTCCTGGCATCGATCACAGCCATATACCCATGTCCCCATCGGTTCTCGCAATTTCAAAGGGGTTAACCCATCCCCATAGTAAGAGTTAAAGGCAATACAACGTAGAGGGTTCATCTTCTTGGGGGCATAGAGGGCACCGGTTGGGCAGGCTGCCAGACAGGCGTTTTTGCAATACTTGGGACAACCCAGTTCAATGGAGGGTTCATCCGGCTCAAGCTCGG
>JAFDDL010000235.1:3696-9871 GCA_019310865.1 Deltaproteobacteria bacterium
AATCAGCGGAATGCTTTCAAGCCAGGAAGCGCCTCTCATGCCTTTTCGGGCATACACAAAACAATTCTTTCCATAGGTGACAATGCCGGCACGAGCTGCAGCCATACGAGCCGGCAGCTCCTCATCAAACCAAAAACGAATGCCTTCTTTTTTCAAACAGGCGAAGAAGTCTCCTAAACGTTCATGCTCTCCTCCCCTTTCTTTCCTTTCGTCGACTTGGTAGCAGCGTCCGATGACCCCAACCATTTGTCCAGGAAAGGCTCGGGTATGGTAATTTCGAATCAGAACTATCAGTGAACGCGCCCATGGATATTTCTTGGCAACGGACGCGCCCCGCATTACATCAAACTCGTCAGTCTGAACCCAACCATACATTTTCTGGGGGCGAGAGTTAACTTCGTTGATATATTGGTCAAATGGATCCACACTGGTAAATCCCGCATCCACAAAGCCAAGCGCCATGGCCTTTTCTCTGAGTCGTTCTTTTAAAGTCATCATATCTTACCTTTCCTATATTAAGAATTAAACCGGATGATAATGGCCACTCTTTCTGAAAAATCAATTGGTTATACCTGAATCTTGCACGTAGTTTATAAAAAAAATGAAGAAACCATCTGGGAATCCTGCTATATAAAGGCTTCTCTAAAAAGCCAAAACTTATAGCAGGAGGTATCCAGATGGTAAAATCACGAAAAAAGGATACCAGGAAAAACCCCTCCAGTAAAGGATTTAAGAATAGGCTTTCGTATGAATCTGCAGATTAAACGATTGCAGTATATAGCTAATTAATGTGCTTTTCCCGCTGCCGTTTAACTGTAACGATGCTTGTAATCCTTTTTGCCATCCTTTTTGTCATCCTTTGGAATTTTTCCCACACGACGCGCACGCGCAAGACAGGGATCGTCCGCGGTGCTCTGAACGGTGCGTGTACACCGGGGGAAACAGATTATCCCGAGTTCCTCTATGGTGTGGTATTTCAATATGGCAAATACGAATCAACATAGATTTTGGGGAAACAATTCTGTTAGAAATCCTATATAGAAAAAGCAGGGCCATCCATGCACCCTGCTTAATTTGATTATTTTGTACATGCTCAACGCGCGGATATCTATGAGCCATCCTACGGGGGTCCAACGCGGGGGGGCCGATACGATCACCCACCAACCTAACGGTACCCCATACATCCACTGATTTATTTTTTATCGATCTTGTCCAGTTTGTGTATGGAGACGATCGGACACCTGCGTACAAATCCCGCCGAATCGCTTACCAGGAGGGTGTCAAACTTGCTCACTTGGTTGAAGGTGCTGGTGAGCGCCACCACTTCGGTAAATTTAATCTCGCTGCAGGGATAGTTCAGCGTCACGAGGTAATCGTCTGAGACCCCAGTGTTGATAATGATATGTTGGTCATCCAGGGATTGCCAACCGGATATCCGGTAACTCTTTATATCGCGGGCCTGTTCCCCTTGAACATATTCCCTGTCGTGCAACAGCGTGTCCAGAGAAGCCGGTGTTTTTAGCGCGGTTCCTGCACAGGCCGAAACAAAAAGCATGGCAGCAACCAATGAAAAAAGGTGTTTACGCTTCATGGTTTCTTTCCTCACATAAATGGTGATAATGTTGTAAGCATGTCTCCAATTTCCCCAAATTGATCTGGAACGGGGGGGCGTCCCTTCAGTTTCTCGTGGTGGAGTGCCTCGATAGAATGTTGGGAGGCCCTGAGAGTATCCCACCATGGTCAAAGTATAAGCATCATTTTTAGTGGATGTCAATCCAGGCTCGAATGTGGGCCACCCTGTTTGGGATAGCTTCGATGCCATGGCCATATGCCGGGCTCAGTTTCAAGATTCCCCCTTCTTCGCTCGTTAGGGTTTTCGACCTACCGCAATCAGGCGCTGCGCATCGGGGCCATATTCATCCCCATCCAGATTGCCGTAAAGCTTGACGTTGGCAAATCCAACCCGCTCCATTCGGTCTCTCAGTTCCTGCCCTGAATAAATCGAAATGTGGAAGTTGAAACTCTTGGCCCTGCCCTTGCGGATGAGTATCCATTCGTTCCGGACCCGGGTCCATCCGTCGAAAACTTCACTGCACTGGATTAGTTTTGTGCCGTCCTCCAGCACATCGGATGTGGTTGGATGATAGCTCTTTGCCAAAATCTCCTTGCTCATGACGTCAATCAAGAATACTCCACCGGATCTTAGGCTTGTCAAAATGTTGCCAAGGACCTGAACGTCCTCTTGTCTGTCATCGAAGTAGCCGAAGGACGTGAACATGCTCAAGGCAAGGTCAAACGTTTTGGGCCGGACGAAATCACGCATATCCTTCTGTATCCACTTGATTTTTACCTTGTCTGCCTTGGCCTTTGCTCGCGCCTTGTCCAACAGGTATTTCGTTCTATCAATTCCCGTTACATTGAACCCCTGCCCTGCCAGAGCGATGGAGCATCTGCCGGGGCCACAACAGAGGTCTATGGCCGACTTGCCCACAGGGTTTGTTAGGGCTATAACCTTGGTGACCTGATCGGGTGCATCGGCGAAGCGTTGCTCCGGGAATAAAAAGGGATAGAGGTCTTGCCAGAAAGAGTCGTCATCAAACCATTCCTTCTTTCGTTTTTTTACCATCTTCTATCCTCGCTGGGTGGTGTAACTAATTATTACAGTTGTGGGGAAATGAGTACCTGAAATTTTATTTCATGGACTATTTATGGACAAAATGGGGTAAAAACCATATTTTGGCAAGCTCTTTGGCACTACGTCCGTCTTTCCATTGCCGGAGTCCCTCTTTGGGTGGCGCTAACCGGAACCAGTCGTCAACTGATTCAATCCGGTTATCATCTTTGTGTATAAGTATCGAACTCAATAATGTTCCCCAATCAAATTAGCGATTCACATTTCATTCCGAATCTTCCATTCCTTGTATTTATAAAGATCCTTTTCTAAAAAATATAAACACAAAAGAAGGACCGCTGCATCATCAATTTGACCAAATCCCAGCATGAAGTCAGGGATGATATCCATGGGAATAAGGATATAGATTATGGCAAAAGAAAACACGAGAATGGACCAAATGGAAACGTCCCGGTAAACGCCCTTCCAATAATCTCTGATTAGAGAGAACAACAACTTGAAGTCCTCAATCAATCGACTAAAAAGACCGGCATTTAAAAGTTTGTTTGGGATATTGACCATTGTATGAATACTCGAAAAACACCGCTTAGGATCTAAAGGGTTGGCAGTTATTGCCCAGGCCCAATCAACTACGCCTCCTTCGCCAGCGACATTCTTTTTAATGTGGCTAAAAATATATTATCACATGCACCGGGCACGAACAAGAAAATCAATACCAGAACAGCCCGGCACACAGGCGCAAGACGGGAATCGTCCGTGGTGCTCTGAATGGTGCGTATACGGCGGTGGTATCAGATTATCTCAGGTCCACCCATACCGGGTGTGCATAAACCGAGTTATTCGGGGAAAGCCTGTCCATGTGGGATGTTTTATTCTATGAAACCGCCATGAGTGGATTTACACCCATTCCATATAGGCACAAAAAAAGACGACTGGCCAGGACCACCCTGGTCAGTCGTAAAAGGAGGAGAAGAGAAGGTAACCGGTTTAGCCCACTTCAACCATTTACCAACAAATAAGAAAACAGATGAAAAAAATATCTGGTGCCCTATTGAGAAAGCAAGTTGTGTGCCAATTTTGAGAAAATGAATGATTTGAAATACTGATATTTATATATGTAATAATTCAAGGTAACTATACCCGCTTGTGCTAAAATTTTCATGCTCCCGAAAACGACACTATCCCGCCCAATGGTTCAAAGTTTTGTACCCGAATTGTATTCTTGTGGCACAACCACTTGTTATCAATATGTTTTTGAAATAATTTTCGTGGTTCAAAATATTGAACTCATTTTCATCTAAAAAGGCATCAATAAACTAATCCTTTGTAATTGATACATATTCATCGGTTTACACATATAAATTTTGGAAAAAATGTGGGCATCTTCCCATGTATTTTTTCGCACGATAAAAAGGCTCTCACCCAAACACGCACCCCGGCCTTGAATACACTAGAATGTACGTTCAGGGGCCTTCCACTGGCGTTCACGGGGGATAAATCGGCGGGGGTATACTTGGGGTGTTCGTAATCGTCTAAAAAATACCGCCCAAATGAACATTTTCGACCGGTGTTTTTTGTGTTGTTGGGGTTGGTGAGACACCTTAAGTAGTATTGACTAAAACGAGTTTACCCACGATTTTGCCCGCGAGCTGATCAGTGAGCGCCTCGCGTGCGTCAGTCATGTTGCGCGATGCAACGGCCGCAGGGTTGAGTTTGCCGTTTCTAACCCAACTCATGAGGGTCTCCATCAGTTCGATGCTGGTCGATGGATTTGCGCGATATTCACCTCCGAAATCCACACCGATGATTGATGAGCGCTTGAGCAAGGGCAAGTTCAATGCAATGCTCGGAATGGTACCACTGGCAAATCCCACAACAAGAAACCGTCCACCAGGTGATAAGCAGCGAAACGCAGGTTCTGAAACGTCACCACCAACAGGATCGCAAACCACATTTAAGCCGGTCTCATCGGTGAGTGTTTTTAGTGCATCCCGCCAAGTCTTCGAGCTATAATCCACGACATCATCAGCACCATATTCACTCGCTGCTATCCGTTTGGCGTCGCTGGATGCGGCGGCAATGACTCTGGCACCCATAGCTTTGGCTACGCTGATAACGGCAGAACCCACGCCACCGGCGGCACCGAGGATCAAAATCGTTTCACCGGTCTGCAATTTTCCGCAGTCGCGCAATCCATACAAGGCGGTCGAGTAATTGATGTAAAAGCCAGCCGCTGTTAAGTCATCTAGTACATCGGGCAATTTTATCAGTCCTGCTGCATCGGCAACGACATAGTCTGAAAAGGCACCGCTTGCCACTAGGCCCATAACACGATCGCCAGGTTTAAAATTGGTCACGGCATTGCCTATTTCAGTGATCACTCCGGCAAATTCGCTACCAGGATAATAAGGCAGCGGTGGTTTGACTTGATACTGCCCCTGCACCATCAACCCATCCACAAAACCAACGCCCGCAGCTTTGACATCGATGAGCGCTTCGTTTGATTTTGTCGTCGGGATATCGACTTGGATGAATTCCAAATCTTTTGGTAGGCCGAACTGCCGGCAACATACTGAACGCATCAGATTACCTTTCGTTTATATTGATGAGTTTTGTGTTTCTATTGATTTTTCGTTAACGCCACATAGACGGAAACGCCCCCCTATGACGATGATATAACTCCACTTATGCCGATGAAATACGGCTTTCCGGTGTTTTTCCCTTGATTCTCGAGACCTCGTTTTTTTATGATCCCGCATTTCCTGTTCAACAGCATTCTCAATGGTTTGAGAGTCTAGGCCCGCTTCGTTTGCCGTATTCAGCAAATCTTCATGGGCAATGGAATCATTTTGTTTTATCTTCAATGCCCGCCGAATGATCCGGTTGACATCATCGCTACTATATTGGCGAGATGATATGTCGTTCATCTGTTCCCACCTTCCCCTACGGTTTCATCTTGCTGAAGTAAGCTGGCAGCCCGGCACGGATACAGGGTGAAAGTTATTGGATTGAAAAAACGCCGGGCCGCCAATACGTTATGGTAGGTTTTTGCTTGCCTTAAAAGTTACGACGCTCTTGCCCTTGATTTTCATTTTTTCACCGGTCTGCGGGTTCCGGCGTATCGGTGACAGGGTCTCGTGCAATAAGTTGGTGAAGGGTTAAAACGTTTCGTTGTGCACGTACTCTGATGGTTCGCGCCGCTTGGGGGCAGACGATGTTTTGGCCGGATACCCCATGGGGATGATCGCAACGAGCTCATGTCCCGGCGGAACGGCCAGCAACTCTCTGGCCTTATCATGGTCAAATACCCCCGCTACCACTGTTCCCAGACCTTGCTCGTGTGCGGCAAGACATAGGGATTGTGTCGCCAGCCCCAGGTCAAACATGTACCAATCCCCGAATTTGGTCAGGGCTTGATCTTTATAGAATCCCGAAGTGCCGAGCCTGGCGCAGATGGCCAATACCACCGGTGCGCCGACGATGGATTTTCGGGCTGGGTTTGTTTTTGGCATAAACGATTGCAGTTGCTCTTTACGGGCCGGG
>JAFDDL010000236.1 GCA_019310865.1 Deltaproteobacteria bacterium
TCCCGGCTGCTTCTCCCACACTGATCATGCGCACCACCATATTGGGGACCAGGCTGCCGCCCCGAAGGGTTGCCGACAGGGTATTGCCCTCCATGATCCGCCGCCGACTGTCCTTGAGTATGCTTTCCAGTATCAGGTTGTTGACGCTTTGGGTGGCCAGGTCCATGCTCTTAATAATATCGACCCCCGAGGATTGAAGCATCGACAGATAGCGGGCAAAAATCGCCATCCGGAGTTGCATGAAAAACCCGCTGAAATAGGGCGTTCTCAATTCCAGCCAATCGAAAATACGGCGAGAGGTTTCAATCCGTCTTAATAAATAAATAGAGAAAACAAAGGCAATCATGCCAAGAAGCACCCACAGCAGGTTGTTTTGCAGAAAAGTGGAAAGCCATAAAAAGCTTCTGGTCATTAGCGGGTAATCCGTCACATTGAACGCATCCAACAATTTGAACATGGTGGGAAATACTTTGACCAGGAAAAAAATAGAAACCGCAATGAGGATAGTCAGCACCGTTACCGGATAGATCATGGCCTTGCGGGCGTTATTGTTCAGGCTCTCAATTCGCTTCAGGTGATGGGACATGTTGAAAAAGACCGTGTGCAGGCGGCCCGTATTTTCTCCGATCTCAATGACATTTGCGTATATAGCCGGAAAACATCTGGGATGTTTTTTTAATGCCCGGTTAAACGGCTCGCCACCTTCAATGCTTTCGATGACCGAATCCAGGATTCCCTTAAAATATTTATTCCCCTGATCCTCACGCAACTCGACGAGCGCATCCACCAGGGGGATACCGGCTTTCAACATGACGCCCATATTATTGCTGAATTCAATCAATTCTACCCGGGTTACCCCGCCGAATTGCAGTTTCTGAAAAATTTGAAAGAAGGGTTTTGAACTGACGGGTTTTGCATTCAATAAATCCATGCCGGATCGTTTCAGAATGTCCGCAAGTTCCTCCCGGCTGCTGGCAACGCGCGTGCCGCTGAAGACCTTACCATGGGTATCGGCTGCTTTGTATGAAAATTGAGGCATGATCTATCCTATCCGGTGACGCGTTCGATTTCTTCCACAGTTGTAATCCCCTTCTTGACTTTATCAAGCCCGTTTTCCCGCATGGTCTCCATGCCCATTTCACGGGCCTTGAGCTGTATTTGGTCAGAAGACACTTTTTGCAAAATGAGCTGGCTGATTTCCGGGCTGATTTTCAATATTTCATAGATACCGGTGCGGCCCTTGTAACCGGATCCGCTGCATACGGCGCAGCCCTTGCCGCGCTTTTCCGTGGGGATCCCATCATTTTCAATACCGAATTTGATGATTTCCGCCTGGGTGAATTCATAATCATACTTGCATTCCTTGCAGACCGTTCGCACCAGCCGCTGGGCCATAACGGCCCGAAGGCTGGACGGGATCAAGTACGATTCGATCCCCAGGTCCATCAAACGGGCGATGCATGAGGCGGCATCGTTGGTATGAATGGTGGACAGCACCAAATGCCCGGTCATGGCTGCCTGAAAAGCGATCCGGGCCGTTTCGAGATCCCGGATCTCGCCAACCAGAATTACATCCGGGTCCTGTCGCAGAAAATGCCGAATGGCTTTGGCGAAATCGAGTCCTGCTTTTTCATTGACCTGGGTCTGTTTGATGTATGGCACCCGATATTCGATGGGATCTTCAATGGTCAGGATATTTTTTTCAATGGCGTCCAGTTCCTGTAATATGGAATACAGGGTGGTGGTTTTTCCCGATCCGGTAGGGCCGGCCGACAGCACGATGCCGTGGGGCTTTTTACTCAGCTCGGTGACTTGCTCATGGTTTCTGCGGTCCAGGCCCAAACGGTCCAGCCCCATAACGATGTTTGCCTTATCCAACAGCCGCATGACGATATTCTCACCATTATCCGTTGGTGAGGTGGAAACGCGAATGTCAATATATCGTCCTGAGTACTGGTAGGTGATCTTGCCGTCCTGGGGAACGCGCTGTTCGGCAATGTTGATACCGGACATCACCTTGATCCGTGTGATGATCTGGTTGTGAAGCTGCTTGGGCAGGACATTGATCGGCCGCATGATGCCATCGATTCGGTAGCTGATGCGCGTCGACTTTTCGTCCGGGGATATGTGAATGTCCGTGGCACGTTCCACGACACCCTTTTCGATGAGCAAATCAATAATTTTTACCGTTGGTGGATCCTTGTCATCGGTATCCGTCACGCCCTTCAACGCCGCATGTGACAGCTTTTCAATCTCGTCGGTGGTGGAAGCGCCGCCTTTCCGGTAATGTATGCTGATCGCTTCGCTGATACTTTCCAGATTGGCGACATAAATATCAACGTTTTTACGGGTAGCCCGCCGAAGGGTGTCAACGGCGATGATGTTTCCCGGGTTGTACATGGCAACACGGATGTTGCCGTTTTCAGACTTGACGGGTATCAGCTGAAACCGCTCGGCCATGTAGAGCGGTACCAAGGCAATGGCGTTGGGGTCCACCTTCTCTTTTGACAAATCGATGTAAGGTCGTCCCGTGGCTTCGGCCCAAATCCGGCTGACCTTCTCCCTGTCGGAAAGCCCCAGTCGAATGATCACCTCAATCAGCAACTCCTTGGTCTGCTTTTGCTCATTTAAAGCCGCAGTCAGCTGCTGTTCGGAAATGACCGTGTTGTCAATAAATAATTTTGCTAAGCGCTCTTCCATGAAACGCCCCTTGGATCGCTATTCTTTTATCGCCGATTCGGATGATGGGTCCGCACCAATCGCCTTGTTCATAATTACATTCACAATAACCGGATTGTTGCCGGTGTATTGGAACAGTTTGGATGCCAATTTTTTGGAGATGTACTCGTAGCGGATTGGGTAACCCTGGTCCCGGGCATCGAAATGAAGCCAGAATTTCGTGTCGCCGGCCAGTTCAAACTTCAGGTGATAATTGCCGGCATAATCAGTCATCCCCACCAGGGTGGGGTCCATGTCGCCCTTTTTTCTGCCCAGAAAGACCTTGCAGTTCCCAACGGGTTGCTCCATGCTGTCGGTTACCCTGCCCAGGACCATGTATTCCTTGTGATCCACGCCGTCCGTCACCGTTCGATAACGCAAAGACTCGTAGGCACATCCGATCATTCCCATCATCCCCATTATTGAGAAAAGAATTACCCATGTCGTTTTTCTCATTGATTCACCTTTTTCCCTTTTGGCTGTCACCATGGTATCACGTTACTCATACGCGCGCATCAATTTGATTCGGTTTTCAATTTGTTCGGATAATCCCCGGTCGTTCCGGACACGGTCTACGCCCAAACAGCGCTTGTATAATCGGATGGCCTGACCCGTATTTCCTTCCTGCGCAAAAAGGTGGGCGGTGTTGATGAGCACATCAACATTTTCCGGATTTATGGACAATATTTTAGCATAATAGCGCTGCGCTTCCAATACGTTATTTTCCATTTGCGATAGATAGGCCAGATTGGCCAATGCGATCTCGTCCACCGGATTTACATTTATGGCCGCATTAAAAAACCGCCGTGCGGCTTCATTATCATTGCGACGCAGGGCGATAAATCCCAAATTGACCAATGGCTTGGAATGATTCGGATCGATTCCGACGATTTTATTCAGCATTTGTTCCGCCGGGTCCAGTTGGTCCTGACGAATATAGACATTGGACAGATTCAGCAATGCATTGACATGATTGGGATTATCCTTGAGCAACTCCTGGAAATAATCGGCTGCAGTAACGAGTTTGCCCTCTTGCATTGCGATGAGTCCCAACTGGTAGAAATTTTGGGTGTTTCGGGTGGACTTGGGAGGGTCCCCCTTTTTTTTCAGGCGGGTGACCTTTGGTATTTTTAAGGTGGTCACCACCGGTGTGGTCACCATCGGTGCGGATTCGGGCTTCAAAAGACTCACCTGTTTTTCGGGTCGGGTGAGATTTTCAGAATCGATGACCGACTGCCGCAGTTTTGCAAGCAGTCGCTTGGTTTCACTCACCTGCTTAACCCGGGGAGCGGTCGGCGCTGCGGCCGGCTCCATTCGAAAATTCGAAGACATCAGTGGCTGCAAGGGCATCGGTGTCACTGCAACTGCTGCTGTCACCGCTGGCGCTGTCACCGCTAGCGCTGTCACCGCTAGCGCTGTCACCGCTGGCGCTGTTGCCGTATTCACAGTGCTATTGGCAGGTGCGGGAAGTAGCGGTTTGGAAAATTCCATGGCCGGCACCGCCACCTCGGCTCTGTCGGGTATGGGAAGGGGGGGGCGGGAAGATTCTTTGTCCGGCACATCGGCCGGTCTTTGCTGGGTGTATCGACCCGCCATCACCCCCACGATCAATGCCGGGATTGCAATGAGAAGGGCCACCTGGACGTATCGGCCTTTTGACGGTTCACTTGTCCGTCGCCCTTTGAGCAGGGCCGGCACGGGTTCAACCGATTCCCGGTCGGCGTTCTCTGCCCCCATCGTTTTGAGATATTGATTGATCAGACTCATTATTTTACAACAGTCGTGGTCAACAGGATAACCAGTTCGGTTTTACTGGTTTTCCGTGATTGATGTGAAAACGCGGCCTTTAGCAGGGGGATATCACCCAGTATGGGAATTTTGCGAATGGTGTCATCGGTTTTTTCCTGAATGAGGCCGCCAATTACAATGGTCTGGCCATCGGCCACCGTGACCATGGTGTCGCTTTCGCGTACGGAGAAGACCGGAACCACAAAGTCCTCATTCAAGACGGACAGGACACGACTGCCGGCCTGTTCGATAATAATCGGAACGATGTGAAGGGTTGTAAAACCATCTTCACTGATCTGGGGGGTAATCCCCAGGGTCACCCCTTCCAGTGTCCGGGCGATGATGGGTTCCGACTCAGTTCGAAGAATGGTTTCTCCATTGACTTCGTCTTCACTGGTTGTGATTGCCAGGTCCAGATAGGGAATCACCCGGCCGACACTGATCAGGGCGCTCTGGTTGTTCAATACATTCAACCGCGGTGAGGACAGCACATTGACATCCCCCTGGGTGGCCAGGGCATCGAGCACAACCTGTCCGGAGAGTGGGGCTGTTTCATCTAGAAATCCAAGTGACAGGCCGCCGACGCCGGCTGATAAGTTCGAACCGAATTCCAAAAGCTTATTTCCTTCAAACACCGTTGGCACAACTTGCGGTCTGCCATTTTCACCTAGAACCAAAGCCCCCTGTTCATCTCTGAGCTGAGCCATCACGGTTTTGGTGGCCGTGCTCTTCAACATAGACCAGTTGATACCGTAATCGTGCCCCTTGTTCAGAGAGACTTCCACGATTTTTGCCTCAATCACGACCTGCCGGCGAAGGGCCTGGCTGATGCGATCGAGAAATTCTTCAACCAGGTCGAGGCGTTTCGGTCGATCCGTTACGACAATCGTTCCCGATAAGCGATTGACGGTGGCCTTGCCCTGTTCCGAGAGCAGCCCTTCACCCCCTCGGGCCGCATACTTGAGGGTGTCTTCGATTTTTTGCCAGATGTCCAGATGCTCTTCCTCTTCAACCTCCACTTCAATGGTAAATTCCCCTTTCAGGCCTGAACTGGAAATCGCCGAACTGGCTTCACCACCACCGGATCCCCCGCCACCGAGCACGTCGCCACCGGTCTCCGATTCGGGTTTGTTGTAGACCAGTGGGTAATCGACGGTGAACATCCGCGTTTGCAGACCTTCAACGTGTAAGATATTTTTATCGATTGTGTAATAATAATCATGTATCGAAATGATGGTATCCAGCGCTGTTTTCAGCGGTATATTGTTGAAGTTGACCGATACCGGTTCCAGGCGATCGACATCCTTACTGAGAATCAGGTTTAAATCCGCAGCATTGGCCAAGTTCAACAGGACATCGCCCAACGGGTAATCAATCACGCTTATGGAAAAGAGCTTGTTTTCAAATGGAAAAGCGGCTTCCACGGCCAGTTGGGGCGCCAGGGGCGAGATGGGGGCAAGATCCGCCAGGGGTGAACCGGGTTTGATCTTCGCACTCTGGAGCTTGTATTTATCCATAATTTCCCGGGGAGACAGCTCTGCTTTCCGGGCGAGCGCCTCCGGCGGTTTTTTGGGTTTAACCGCACAACCTATTGACAACAGAACAATCAGGCATGCCACGATACCCAGTTGGGCCGTTTTTCCAAAGCAAC
>JAFDDL010000237.1 GCA_019310865.1 Deltaproteobacteria bacterium
CCTTCAACATATGTAAACCCGCTGTCTCCGGCCTTTCTGACAGTTTCTTCAAACGCTGATTTTGATACATGAAATGGCGGCTCTACTATGAGAACTTGTCCGCTCGGACTTAGTATTGTTCCTATCTCGTCAAAAAACGCTTTCTTATTCGGAATTTCGTGAATCATATAGAACAACAGAACAAAATCAACATGCTCTGACACGCCTATTTTATTCTCTTCGCACTTATGAAGTGTGATTCGTTTCTCAAGTTCTGTTCCTTTAATCTTATCTCTTACTTTCTGAAGCATTCCTTCCTGTAAATCAGAAGCAATAACTTGACCGGATTTACCAACCATTTGAGCCATGTCAATAGAGAAAAATCCTGGACCACATCCGACATCGAGAACTGTCATGCCTTCTTCAATATATGGCTTCAGTATTTTCTGAGGGTTTTGCAGCCATCTTCGAAATCTATTATCAAGACTACCTGCTCTTTCAACTGGGCATACACGATTGTTTCTATTGCTCACTGTATCTTTCTCCTTTTAAAGGCGACGCCGCTGGTCACTTATGCCAAAAGCTAACAAATAAATTGCAATCTGCTTGATTAACGATATGTATTTTCATGAGATTCTATCAGATATCCGTGTTTTTGCAAGAGTCGGTCGTGTCAAAGCCCTCGACAATAAGCGGGAAAAATCGTCATTTGCCTGCCCCCTCGCCGGTCCTTTCTTTCTTAATTGTTATTGACTTAATTATCGGGATGTTGTTCCTTATATTCCCAGTAACGACATTGACCGAAGGCAACCAAGGAAAAGTCCTCTTGGAAAAGACTAAAATCATTTTTTTAATCACTTGCACGATGATGTGCATAGCTGCATGCAGCGGATCTTCCGGCTTCCTCCATAAAGTATTAGGGGGTTACACTTTTATCAGTTAAAAGAGGTTGGCCCAATGGCTCTGATTGGTATGCGGGATGTGTGCTGGGGATTTGTTGAGCCCCCGCTGCTGGAAAACGTAACATTCCAGATCGAAAAAGGCGAGCGCGTATGCCTGGTGGGTCGCAACGGTGTGGGCAAGTCTACCCTGCTGAAGCTCCTGGGCGGCGAAATGATTCCGGACAGTGGTGATGTCTGGCGACAACAGGGCGTCAGCGTGGCTTCGCTGGAACAGGATGTTCCTGCGCGATTCGATGGCACCATCTTTGATGTGGTTGTCGAGGGCCTCGGTAATATAGGCCGGGCCCTGGCCGAACACAGCCGGATCTGCAGACACACTGAGACCCGAGTCACTCCCGCACTGGCAAAAAGGCGCGACGAACTGCAGCATATGCTGGACGCCGGCAATGGATGGGAACTGTTAACCGGCGTTGAAAACATTCTTTCACGAACCCGGCTAGATCCGGAGAACCTGTTCGCCGATCTTTCTGCAGGACTGAAACGGCGCGCATTGCTTGCACGTGCCCTGGCCGGCAAACCAGACCTACTTCTTCTGGATGAACCCACCAACCATCTTGACATCGAAACGATCATATGGATGGAAGACTTTATCCTACGCCACGTAAAAACGCTGCTGTTTATCACCCATGACCGCGCTTTTCTAAAGAAGATTGCCGGCAGAATCCTGGAACTGGATCGGGGCCGTCTGGTTTCCTATGACTCTGATTATGCCACCTATTTAAAAGGAAGACAGGCTGCCCTGGTGGTCGAAGAAACACAAAATGGGGTATTCGATAAAAAACTGTCCCAGGAAGAAGCCTGGATCAGAAAAGGGATAAAAGCCCGTAGAACGCGAAATCAAGGGCGCGTCAGGAGTCTGCAAAAGATGCGTGCAGCCTACCAGGCCCGCCGCCGAAAAATCGGTAATGTTAGGCTGCAGGTTCAGGATGCGGAACGGACCGGCAAGCTTGTCCTCGAAGCCGGAAAAGTGAGCTTTTCCTATGGACAAAACCCGATTGTACGGGATTTTTCCACGGTCATCATGCGCGGAGACAAGGTGGGCATCATCGGCTCCAACGGTGTGGGCAAAACCACCCTGCTGAATATCCTTTTAAAAACAACGAGACCGGAAACAGGCAGTGTCCGTCACGGCACCAACCTTCAGGTCGTTTATTTTGACCAACTCCGGGCGCAGCTCGATGAGCAAAAGACCGTGCGGGAAAACATCGTCGCCGGCAACGACTTTATTATCTTTAACAACCGGAAACGCCACGTCATCGGCTACCTTCAGGATTTTCTCTTCTCCCCTGAAAGATGCCACACGCCGGTTTGTGTCCTTTCCGGCGGAGAAAAGAACCGCTTGATGCTGGCCAAGTTGTTCACGCAGCCGGCCAACGTTCTGGTGATGGACGAGCCCACCAATGATCTTGATGCCGAAACCCTGGAGCTTTTGGAGGAATTGATTTTCGAGTATCCGGGGACCCTTCTGCTGGTCAGCCACGACCGGGACTTCTTAAACAATGTGGTCACCAATACCATCGTCTTTGAAGGCAACGGGCAGGTAGTGGAATATATTGGCGGGTATGATGATTGGCTGCGTCAGCGGCCGAAACGCGGGGCCGAGTCGCGGCCGGGAAAAAAAGTCCGTAATAAAATCCAGCCAAAACCCCGGGCGCCTCAATCACGAAAGCTGGGGTATATGCAGAATCGGGAACTGCAGGATCTGCCCCAAAAGATCGAAGCCCTTGAATCAGTGCAAAAAGAGCTGTTTGTGATCCTGTCCGATCCCTTGTTTTATAAAAAAGAAAAAGACGAGATGACCCGAACTAAATCGGATCTCCAACGCGTCGAACGAGAAATCGAGATTGCCTACCGTCGATGGGAAGAACTTGAAATGATGACATCACAACAGGACACCTAGGGCTCGCGCAGGAAAACGTAATCTCCGAAAATACATTCACCTTCGGCGGCGGGGGCGGCTCCATCATAGCAATGGGTTTGCCATGCTTAGGGTTCGCGCAGAAATTAATTCACAATTTTAGGTGTTGAGGCGCCCAGCTGGCAAGGCACGAAAATTAAAGAATATCGGGATATTCTGTATTTTCGTAACGCCGTCAGATGGGATGCATCGACACATAAAATGTGAAGTTATTTCTGCGCGAGCCCTTAGTCACCAGAATGGGCTGTCAACAGATAATAGCCGGTAGTTAAACCCCAAAATGGGTATATCCCCTACCCCCTTTTCGCCTTTAAACCACCGCATATACGGAAAAACCCGTCTATCAACATTTGCCATTTTTTTACCAATATTCAACATCGCATTTTGGCAAATTTCCATCGACAGGGGGTATGGCGCATACCCCCTCCTTACCTACTTAATCCCATAGAAGCCCAATTGCCAGACGTTTACTCAATGACCCATCATAGCCACTGTTCCTTTAATCGTGCCTGCACGCATGGTAAAAACGCCAATCCGATATAGCAAGATTTGCCAAAAAAATAGCAAAAGTTGCTATACAGCCATCGTAAAATTTGCTATGGTTCCATTTTATATCGTAAATTTTATGGTTTATCCCGATTATCGTATCGAAAAGCTGGATCAGGATGTCATGACAATAAATCGCATTCAAATTTATGCCTTTGTCGCAGCAAGCGCCTTATCTGAGCTTTACAACAAATTTTTTCATACCATCCGAGTTGGATATTAATTTAATAGTTTAATGATTTTAAAGGACGACGATCATGATTGGTGACACCCACATGTCTTCAAATGAAAACGAACCCAAAGAAAGGCGGCTTGGTCCCCCTGACAGGCGGATCGGAACACCTGATGCCCGAGTGGATAATGATGAACATCGGATTGGTTTGTCAAATAGAAGAATGGCCACATATGACAAAAACATCACTATCGTCACCGGCCATGGAGAATACAAGGGAACAATCAACCTTAATTCCGCCTCTGTAAGGGTTGACAGTGTCGGCGATTATTTTACAAAGAGCGATATTGCCTTCATAACTGCGTATAATGCAATTCTGGCTGGTCAACCCGGTAAAGTGGCCTTGGTAAATATTAAAGATGCCGCAATGATAATTCCACATGAAGATATGCCCCTTCCAGCACTGGAAGTGAGGCATGATGTTAATGTAATGGTCAAGTTGAGATTTGGTATCGGACAAATAGCGGGGAAAACAAATTTACTGGGCGAAACTCGACCAGTGGATAGGATTAGCGATCTCCTTAATTATCCCGGGAAGAAGTGGCTGATCGTATATGAAACAAGCTTTAGGGGAAGATCCATACCGGCAGCTATTATTAATTTCGATTTTATCTCTAGTGTTGAGGGTTGATACAGGCTATTTAAATAAATATTACCCCAGCAGTTTTCACCGGGAGAAACGACTTGAACGAAAGCTTGATAAATAGCGACGGTTACCTTCGATCCGTAATTGACACCATCCCGTCTATCGTTTTTATCACCGACGCCGATGCCAAAATTCTGGATGCAAACAAGGCCGCCAGTGAAGCCCTTGATGGAAATGACCGTCCGATTGTGCGCAGGCTTTGCGGTGATGTCCTTCGGTGCATTAATGCCGGTGAATCGGGTGAATATTGCGGAAAAACGAATACGTGTGATTACTGCATAATACGCGGCTCCATAGCTGAGGCACTCGAAGGCCAAAGAGTTCATCGGAGAAGGGCCATGATTGAAATCGGCACCGAGGGCAACACCGAAAATGTGCATCTGTTTGTATCAGCGGCACCCTTCAATTTTTTTAACAGCGACCATATTGCCAGTGAGCTGTCCCTGATTATCCTGGAAGACATAACCGAACTAATGGAACTAAAAAAGATTGTGCCAATCTGTTCTAACTGTAAACGCATCAGAAAGGATGATAATTATTGGGAACAGGTTGAAAGTTTTATGCAAAGATGCCACAAATTTCATTTTACTCATAGTATCTGTCCGGATTGTCGTGAAAAACTATACCCGGACCTGAGACCGTATAAATAGCCCCTAACAATTTGGGTGGGAGGTCGATCAATAGCGTTAGCTGTCTTCGTCCTGTAACTGAAACAACCAAGTTCATATTATAGCGGATCATCGATGCCGGAAAGACGCTTCATATCCACAGTCAATATCTTAGCCGTGCGGCTTCCGTCTGGTCGAACAGTATGCACGAACTGTTTGGGCAGCTTTTCGTTGATGGCCGCCAACACCGATACGAATGAAGTCATCACATATCATAATGTCAAAGAGTACCCAGGTGCATTTTGCCACGTATGCATGAAACCGATAAGGGGGCTGCCGTGAGATTGCCGGGTGCACGAACGGAGGCAGGGTTCAGCAATGGCCCTGCCTTTTTGTTTTTCTGGACATCCATATCAATGTATAATACTGTGTGTGTCATGGTCTACCTCCTTGGTTATGGCTCTGAGCCGTTTGATCCTATTGGGTTGAACAGCTTAACCCACGTTGCAAGGGGGAGACCTTTCAAACAATATGTCTATGTATTCGGATTTAAAAAAATTTGGTGTTATGGAAAAGCCTTTGTCGCAGGTCTGTAATTTGGATATCGGAACAAAGCAGAACTGTCTGCCGAAGAACTATCCTACTTATTGGGACACGGAGGGATATTATGAAAGTCATAAAGCTAAGCGAGACAAATGAATTTACACCCGGGGCAATGAAGCGATTTTTCCTGGTGGAAAACTCTGAATTTTTTAAAATCATTAATTTCAATCTTGAGGCCGGCGTGACATTTCCAGTTCACTCCCATGATCTCGACGGGGAATTGTCCATTCAGGTGATTGAGGGAAGTGGCTACTTTCTCGGTGAGGGGGATACCAATATTCCTGCCGAGAAGGGCGATATCCTGATTTCGGAGATCCGAGAGCCCCATGGAGTGAAGGCTGAGACAAATATGCGAATCGTCGTGACCATTGCTCCCCCGATTTGATTCCCGCGGAATAGGGGGACGTTAGAATATAAGTTGTGCCTTGGCTGTGCTTGCATCACATCCCCTATTTTACCCCAATACCTGTGTTTTCTGGTATAAGTCACCGGCGCACCCCCAATCCCAAAAATTATTAGAACTTGATTGACATTACATGCCCCACATGGATAAAATAATCCTATTCGGACGATATACCCAGTGGCCCTTCTTTTACCTTTTCGGTGCAAACCGTTCCTGACGCTGACGGTCCCTGCGCCAACAGGAGAGGGAAAAGGGTCGTT
>JAFDDL010000238.1 GCA_019310865.1 Deltaproteobacteria bacterium
ATTTCCATTATGGTCGTTCATGATCGCTCCTTTTAAACCCACTTTTTATCGTATCGGATTTCGCGCCAGCTGCCTTGAGCGGTCGGATTCATCCATCCGGCTCATATTTTGCGCCCCAATTTATCCGTTTCCCGTTCATCCGGTTTGTCAAGATTCCGGTCGCCGCTGATCTGGCGGTACAACGCCGCTCCGATTCCGATCCCCTTCTCGCGGGCAAATTCCATGGAAATCTCCTCAAAAAAGATCGACTCGTACATCTGCTTCTGATAACCGTTTGAAAAAACACCGCCTTGCCCCACGGTCTTTTTCATCGACTGGAACATGAAGTTGAGCAGCACTCCTTCAAACTCCGAGCAGGCCTTTTTCAGTTTCCCTGCTGTTCCAGTTGCCTTCGAGACAGCCGGGTCCTTCAAGTTTTCCAGTGGTGCATCCGGTTTTATCGAATTGATTGACATAGGTTTTCCTTATATAATTATCAGTTCAGCCTGAAGCGCCCCGGCTGCCTTGATACTCTGAAAGATACTGATCAGGTCCCTGGGCGTGACACCGATGGCATTTAGCGCCTTGACCAGTTTGCCGATGGTGGCCCCGCCGTGCAGAACCATGAGTTGTTCCGCCGATTCGCTGATCTCGACCTCGGTTTCCGGAATCACGATGGTCTGTCCCTCTGAAAAGGGACCGGGTTGCGAAACCGATGCGCCCCTTCGAATGCTGATACTCAAACTCCCATGGGCCACGGCGACCTTTGAAATCCGAACATTATCACCGACGACAACCGTACCGGTCTTCTCGTTGACCACCACCTTGGCCACGGTATCCGGCGAAACTTCAAGGGATTCGAGACCGGCCAGAAACGGCGCTACCTGGCCCAGGTGGGAGTCGGGAATCCTCACCTGCAAGGTCCCGGAATCGATCATCCGCGCAGCGGGCTCTCCCAGCGCACCGTTGATTGCCAGGGTCACCCGGTGTGCCGTTGTAAAGTCCGGTGAGAAAAGGGTCATGGTCAACGATCGTTTTTGGTTCAACGCGACCGGAATCTCTTTTTCAACGCTGCCCCCCCCGGCAATTCGCCCGGCCAGAAGATGGTTAACCGTCACGCTCCCGCCACCACCACTGGCGCCAACGCCGCCGACTGAAATCGGCCCCTGGGCCAGGGCGTAAACCTGTCCATCCACGCCGCGCAGCGGGGTCAACAGCAAGGTGCCGCCCACCAGGCTTTTGGCGTCTCCGACCGATGACACCAGAACATCAATCCGATTTCCGATCCGTGCAAACGGCTTCAGATCCCCCGTCACCATGACGGCTGCCACATTTTTAACCTTGACCTGGTTCTCGTCGAGATGAATACCGAGTTGTTCCAGCATGTTCACCAGAGACTGAATGGTAAACTGGGTCCCCTGTTTGTCGCCGGTCCCGTTGAGTCCCACCACCAGGCCATAACCGATAAGCTGATTGCTCCGAACCCCCTTAATAGCCGCCAGGTCCTTGATTCTGGCTGCATGGGCCATAGTAGTGGTCACTAGGCAGACCAAAATCGCAATGAATATCATTCTCTGTTTTAACATGTTGACTCCCTAACAATTTGTCATATGCCATTGGACATTTGTCATTTGATGACAAATGACAAGGCATTAAAACGGCCAGACCTTGTCAACCAGACGCGTACCCCATCCGGGCCGCTGTTTGTCGGCGATCACGCCCTGGCCGATATATTCAATCCGGGCATCGGCCAGGTAGGTCGATTTGATCCGGTTGTCGGCACCGATGTCCTGCCGGCGCACAATACCCGATACCGTTATATACTGGACTTCATTGTTCACTTTCATCTCTCGACGGCCGAAGAGGACCAGATTGCCACCGGGCAGGACATCCACAACCCGGGCCCCGATGGAGGCGGTGATACGGCCGCTTCGATCGGAGCTGCCCTTGCCTTTAAAACTGTTGGTCATGTCGGCTTTTAAAAGTTTGGCGCTCAGTGCATTGGTCTGATCCTTACCCAGATTCGGATTGGCCGCTTCCAGGGCCCGCATGTATCCACCCAGATGCGATACACCGCCGTCGATGCTCGACGTCCTGGCGCTGTCGGTATTGGCGTCTATTTTCGATGATGTGTTTTCGACAATGTCCACGGTGACGGTGTCACCGACTTTGCAGGCCTTTGGGTCCATAAAAAGATCCAGGCTGACATTTTGCCACAGGGACCCTTCCTCGGCCGCCGGTGTCTGAAGCACCGGGCAGGGAATGGGCGCTTGCGGCTGGTTCACTGCCAAAGATGTGCGCGTTTCCCGGGTGGATGCGCAGCCGTGAATCAATCCACTACCCGCAATGAGCAATACACAAAAAGCAGCCATGGTCCATCGATCTTGCATGATCATTCTCCTTAAAAAATCACTCCCACGGTTGAGGCCCCGGTTATGCGGCCCACCACCTTTTTTCCTGAAGACAGGTTTTCGACTTTGATCTGATCGCCCATCATTCCCCGATCGAGCGCGATACCAACAGTGCCCGCCTGAAGCGTTTCGGAATGCGCCAGAATTCTTACCCGGTCCCCTTTTTGAACCAGGTACGGCAATGTCAACCGGTTTTGTCGAATCGGTTTTCCGGCTTTAATGCCGGACGAAACATTTTTTCCCAGGACATCGGCAAGGCCGGCAATCAGGTTCCCCGGTGATTTGGACAAATTCACCACTTGAAAATTCAGATCTGCTTCGGTCAGCAAGGTGTCTTTCGGTATAAATCGGCTGGCGCAAACCACACGGGCAAATCGGTCGACCCATCCTGTGACCGTCAGCCGGCCGTGATCCCTGCCGTTAACGCCAACGCCGACCCGGAGGCTGACGTTTCCCCGGATCGTTTTTTTCCCAATGCCCAGCACGGTTAATGTCAGTTTGCCAACGGGGAGCGGCTTGAGTCCCCGAATCTTTACCCGGCTGATCTCGATCCGGTCGCCTTGGGTGCGCTGGAACAGGTGGGCGGCAAACAGCTGCGTAAGCTTATTTTCGTCGATGCGCTGGTATAGCCGAACCACCGTCACCCACTGGGGCACCACGATCTGCGCCTCGCTGGATAAACGCCCTTGGGACGTTAAAATGGAGTGAATCCGCCGGCCGGATAATTGTTTATCCTTTCCCGGCATGGGGGCGGTACCCAGATCGATGGCACCAATACGCGCCTTTAATCGACTGTCGTCACATTGAATATGTGCAACATCCGCCAGCAATATTCGTCCGCCGGCAACCTCAACTTCGGATGGTATCGCCACCCGAATCATGGTTGATGGCGATCCGGCTTGCGCGCCGTCCTGGACTGCCTGCATTTGTGCCGGTCCGAGTAGAAGCAAAACCCCCAGACACCCGACAAGGCAGCGAACGCACCGGCCGAATAAAACGAGGTCGAACCATGGGTGTGCCTTATGTATTTGAATCGTTCGATTTATCATCGCATCCGACTACCGTCTATATTAGCGCTTTATGTTGTTTGCCATTTGAAGCATGTTGTCGGCGGTCTGCAAGGCCTTGGAGGTTGCCTCGTATGCCCGCTGTCCAACGATCATGGCCACCATCTCTTCAACAATGTTGACGTTGGATAGCTCAAGAAACATGTTTGATACGGTCCCGAACCCATCGCTGCCGGGCGTTCCCTCAACGGCCTCACCGGACGCCTCCGTGACCCGCAGCAGGTTGCGCCCCACAGCGTAAAGCCCGCCGGGATTCATGAACGAATAGAGGGTGAGTTCAGCGGAGGTCAATTCCGCAGCGTCTGACCCGCCAAAAGCCGTCAGGGTGCCATCTGCCTGTACGGAAATCAGAGTCGTTTCTTCCGGAACGGAAATTTCCGGCTGAAGCCGTTCACCGGCGGCCGTAGAGACGAATCCTTCGCTATCGATGGTAAAATTCCCAGCCCGGGTGTAAAGTTCTTCGTCTCCGCTGAGCACTTTGAAAAATCCCTTGCCCTCGATGGCCAAATCGAGTTCGTTACCGGTTTCTGAATAATCACCCTGGGTGTATATTTTTTGAACGCTCGCCGGCCGGGCCCCCATGCCGCATTGAATGCCTATCGGCACTTGACCGCCTGATGAGGTTGTCGCCCCCGGCATTTGAATGGTCTGATACATCAGGTCCTGGAAATTGTTCCGACTCTTTTTAAACCCGACGGTGTTGGCATTGGCCAGGTTGTTGGCGCATACATCGATGCTCATCTGCTGAGCAACCATACCGGAAGCGGCTGTCCATAATCCACGAAGCATAATTTCCTCCTATTTGATTGACCGGTCTATATCACCTGACCGACCTCATTGATGGCTTTGGCATCCATCTCATCGATGGTCTGAATCAATTTTTGATAAGATTCATAATTCCGACTGGTTTCGACCATGTTGGTCATTTCCATCATCGTCTGCACGTTGGACTGTTCCAATGCGCCCTGCTCAACGGATACCGGCGCGACCACGGGCATTTCATCCTGGGCAGCTCCCCCATAGACAAACAGAGAATCGGCCTGCTTGGAAAAACCCGCGAGGTTGTCGAACGTAACGAGACTCAATTTGCCGACAATTTCATCATCCACCTGAATATCACCGGTTTCAGTGATATTAATATGATCACCATCGATGGTAATCGGCCCATTTTCACCCAGTACGGGATTGCCCTGATCGGTGACCAGGAGGCCTTCCTGGTTCAATGCGAACGTACCGTTTCGCGTATAACGAATCCCCTGGTCCGTTTGGATCTTGAAAAACCCCTCACCGGAAATAGCCAGATCGAGCGGGTTACCGGTCGGTTGAAGCGAACCCTGCGTAAAATCAATGGTCATCTGCGCTGCAAGTTGCTCATCGAAGGACAGGATTTCAGCCTTGTACCCGGTCGTATTGACGTTTGCCAAATGATTGGCAATTGTCTCAAACCGTTTCTCCTGCCCAAGGGCTCCCTGAACTGCATAGCTCATTTCTGTAATCACGTTGAAACACTCCTGTGGTTGTTTTCCCAATGAATCATGCAATATTAGTACCAACGAGAAACCAAAAGGGGGGGTCAGGAAAAAATGTGAGAAATTATTTAATTTTCAAAAACTTGGGCGGTTGGACGCGAAAGAGGGTTGACACGTTGACAAGGAAAAAACTGCCTAGTTCGGTGTTTTGTTCCGGTTCAACGAATAGGTAAAAGCAAGCAGTTCCGCCACGACCACATAGACACTTGCCGGGATATGCGCTTCAATATCAAGCTTTGACAGGACCGCCACCAGGTCGGGATCATCCTTGACGGGGATACCGTGAGATCTGGCCATCTCAATAATATGCTCGGCAACCCGCCCCTGGCCCTTGGCCGTCACCTTGGGTGCAGCGTCCGTTTCCGGTCTGTACTTCAACGCCACCGCTTTTCTGGATTTGTTTGCATCCCGCATGATGGTGACTCATCTCCCGAAAATTTTGAAGGGTTTTTGGCGATCGTCAAAATCATGACATCAGAGCCAATTTCAAAACGTTCAAGTTCGGTTCAGATCAAGGCGGGCTAAAATTTTATCCGCAGACATACATTGAGTATTTTGAGGATTAAAATTTTAGCTCAACACCGATATGGGCCGAGATAAGCGTAGACTTCGAATCGGACGTTTTGAAACTGGCTCAAATCACCACATTCAACACCCCGTCCCGGGCCACCTGATCCACCAGGGTCATGGTGTTCAGCGTCTCCGGCGCCAGCACCTGGCAGGTGATATCATAGACCGTATAACCGTGCATTTGAAGTCGTTTCACAAGCTCAGGAAGCTGATTGCGCACCGTCGCGCAAGCGGCTTCGGAGGCCAGGCCGAACATCCCGGAAACCGCTTTATCCAGAATGGTGAAATCAGCGCGCAGATCACCCACAGTGGACAGATTCAGGATAAAGGAAACTCGTACGGTTCGTTTTCCGCTGTTACCGTCGCGGTCCCCGGATTTTCCAAGATCCAACAACAGCTGGCCGAATTTTAGATCGGACAACCATAGCATCGGCAGGGGCAACAGAAAGCGCCCGGCCCTTTCAAATGCATGCTGATTGAGCAATTGATGGGTTTCATGCCGCTCCAGAAATGTTTCCACCTGCTTAATCATTTGATTCGACATGTCCGACGGATCGGATACGGCCTTGAGCAGCAACGCTCCGACGGATCGGATACGGCCTTTAGCAGCAACGCTTTGATATCGCTGGATATCAGAGACTGGATCATCTCGGCGGACAGGGGCTGATTGCCCTGCAGGGCCGCGGCCAGTCTGGTTTCCCACAAAAGCCCACTCCCCTGAAATAGCTGCCGGAGCAGTCGATGGTCGGGAATGTCTGTCTGCAACGCCATTGCGCGCATTAACAATTTGATTTTACTAAGAACTTCAACGGATGGCCGGTTTGGGTCGTGGGGCTGCTCCGCTTCGGTGCTTTGCATTAAATCACCCAGAATACCGTAAGGACCCGAACGGCCCCAGGTTTTCAACAGATTTGAAAAGTCGGTGCCTGCCCGGCCCGGTTGATTTTCCACCAGCTTAAGTACCGGTTGGCTGCCGGTCCGGACTACCTTGAGCCTGGCGGTCTGGCCGGTTTTCAAGGGTACGAAGGTTTTGGCCGTAATCTTTTTACCGTTGATCAGAAGTTGGACTTTCCGACCGGTACCGGCACGCAGGACCTGAGCGGTGATGGTTTGATCCTTTAAAAGCGTGGGTTGACGCCCACCAGACCCCCTGGAAATCGGCTCTAAAACAATTTCTGAAGATGAAAATACAATGTGATGTCGGCAAGGCCATCCGGACACATGCATTACCGGTGATGGTCAATGGCGTGGGTCTGAAATTTTTGCTTCAAATCGATCACGAGGTCAACCTCTCCCCTTGGCAAAGAGAGCCTCTGTGCAATGGCATCGGAATCGTAATTATCCCGGTACATTGCGAGGATCGCCGCCTGCTGGTCGTAAACATGGTTCGGGTTGGATTGGCCCTGGGTTCCGGACGGGGGCAGATTTGCTTCGGCCCGGTTCATCAATAGATTCAGGCTGATAATTTTGCTGTCAAGCTGTTCGTTGACCGAACGGACCAGTTCATTTTTCTCCTTTAACTGCTCGTCAAAGGCATTGGCCGTCCGCTGGGCTTCTTTCAGCAGTGGCTCCATGAGGGTGATGACATTCCGGGATGCCTCTTGGGCTGCTGTTTTTCGAAGTCCGAATTTAAACGTGCGGATAAACAATACGATCAGGATCAGCAGAAACAGATCCAGGACCAACTGAAAAGCCACCCAGTATTGAATATTTAATAATTCCATTTTATCACCTTTATACCGAATTCAGAATCTTCGCTTTCCTATGAATCAGAGCATTAAGCGATTGTGTTGAGCAACTGACCCGAATCGGATTCGTCCGAGTTTTCGGATTCTGATCGATTCTTTGTATCGGGACGCGCCAGTCCCAACCGCTTCTTTTTCTTTTTCGAGTCCTGCTCCTGGTCACGAAATCTGTCTGCTTCCACCGACGCACGAACCGTTGTTCGACCATCGGTGTCTCGGTGCACCTGCTGCTGCGCAGTCACGGATTGCTGGTGCTCGGAAGACTGGTTGCGAGTCGGATGCGCCTCTTTGGCACTGCCGCTTTGTTGCACAACCACATTGACGCCCGAAACACCTGCCACCGATCAAGTCCCCCTGTAACATCACCACTGACTGCTGTTAAGCGGCGCTGGATTATCATGATAATCGTGCTGGGGGGACGCCATCTTTATCATACCACTGAAAATCGCTCGAACTCGACTTGCTCGATGGATTCTTGGGGTATGATCTTACCCAACGCCTTGAGAATCAGCAGTTTCAGCTTGATTTCGTTAATATTTGAGGCGTCCTGGGTCATCAGCGCATCATTGATGACCCCATATATCATATCTCGGACAAAAGCCTCTTTTTCTTTAATGGTTGCTGAAACCGTGTCATCAGAAAAACCGATGAAAATATCCGCTGCGACGTAGGTAACCTCAGCAAAGGTGATGGGCGCCAGAACCACAAATCCCGATAACCGAACCCGATTGGGATTGGATTTTTTCACATCGGCAATGGCCTGTTCCGATTTCACAACCGGAAAGGCGTTGAGCGCCGATTCCGAGTCCATCGGCTCGCTTGATTTGTCGGGCATCAGCAGCCAAACAGACCCAATCAGTATCATTCCCAACGCAGCGGCGGCCATGGCATGCTTGCTGCGGCAAATCCGGATGATTTTATCCTTTATCAGCAGCTGGGGGGACGCTTTTTCGGGTGATCCGGCTTCTTCCGCTTCCGGTTCGGCAAGAATTACCGGTTCGGACGTTTCCGGATCGCTTTCCGCCTCCGCTTGGGGTTTATCTTCAAGTTCGTCATCGGAAATGCTTTCGCTGAGCAGTTTGTCGATATCTTCCTGGGATATCTGACCTTCCTCGGTTTCATCAGCCGTGTCTTCCAAAGACGGTAACTCCGGCTCCAGGCCGGATCCGGTTTCATCAGCCGTGTCTTCCGAAGACGTAACCTCCGGCTCCAGGCCGGGTTCGGTTTCATCAGCCGTGTCTTCCGAAGACGTAACCTCCGGCTCCAGGCCGGGTTCGGTTTCATCAGCCGTGTCTTCCAAAGACATAAACTCCGGCTCCAGGCCAGGCTCGGTTTCATCCGCCGTGTCTTCCAAAGACATAAACTCCGGCTCCAAGCCAGGCTCGGTTTCATCAGCCATGTCTTCCGAGTCGTCCAACATACCGGTCAGATCCAATGTGTCGGTTTTTTCTTCTGAATCGCCGGCAGCGTCCGAATCAGCCGGCGCATTGAGGACAGCATCAATTTCTTCCTGGCTGAAGAAATCATCCGGGTTGCTGGTATTTTGATTTTCATCGGGCATGATCAATTGACCTTACTAGCACACTGACTGTTCGTGAAAACTGCGTAATTTTACGCGCATCTTGATCAGGGTCTGGGTATGGATCTGGCAAATTCGTGATTCGGTAACGCCCAGGACCTGTCCGATTTCCTTCAGGGTCATTTCTTCATAATAGTACATCGTAATGACGAGTTGCTCTCGTTCCATCAATTCACTGATGGCTTTTGCCAGGACCTGCCTGAGTTCCATCCGGGCGACGTTTTCAATCGGATCATCCGGGCTGACCATCTTCTCTGAATAGGACCGCTGGTTTCTGGAGTCGTTATCATCGTCCTTGAGAAAATCGTCCAGGCTCAACAATGAAATGCTGTGAATATTGGACAGCAGCGTATGATAGTCCTCAAGAGAAAGGTCCAATATTTCGGCAACTTCCCAATCCTTGGCCGGATGGCCCTTTTGAAGCTCCACTTCCCGAAAAGCCGCTTC
>JAFDDL010000239.1 GCA_019310865.1 Deltaproteobacteria bacterium
CAGCTTGAAAAGACCTTCCCGGAAGAGTCAAAAAAGCTCCGGATTCAGCTTGAAAAAGAGGTGGCCGATCGGTTCCGATCCTATGAAATCATGGCCGACCCGGCAGCTGCCTGTAAGATAGAGGGAAACCCGGAACAATAGAGGCTTTCGCTTTTTATTATCCATAAACGGCTGCACGACCTTCGAGAAGTGCAGCCGTTTTACTTAATTTTAAAACATGACCAATACCGACACGACATGCCGCCAATGCGGCACCTGCTGTAAAAAAGGCGGGCCATCCTTGCATTTGGAAGACAAGCCCCTCATCGATACGGGCACCATCGCCGCCCGGGACCTGTTTACCATTCGAGCAGGTGAGTTGGCCCACGAAAACATTCAAGGCGGCGTGCGTCCGGCGGAAACGGATATCATTAAAATCAAGGGCAGGGGGGGCCAATGGACCTGTCGGTTTTTGGTCGAAAAAGACAACCGTTGCGGAATCTACGACCACCGTCCCCTGGAATGCCGCGCCCTGAACTGTCAGGATACCCGCCAAATCGAAAAAATCTACGACACAAACCGGCTGACGAGAAAGGATCTACTGGAAAACGTCCCAGGGCTATGGGATGTGATTCAGGAGCATCAACATCATTGCGATTATGGGCGCATCTACAAGCTGAGGGAGCAGTTAAAACGGAACCCGGCTGATAAAACTGCCGCCCAAAATCTGCGCGAGCTCATCGCCTATGACAGCCTGATTCGAGAGCGCCTGTCTAAAAAAGGCAACATGGACCCGGATTTGATGGATTTTCTGTTCGGCCGCCCCCTGACGGCGAGGGCAGAGTAGAGAGTAGGCGTCCCTACTTCACTACTTCAGGTATTAAACTTGCGCTCCCATTCAAAATCTTTGGACGTAACGACGTCCTCCATTCGACGTACGCGACGGTCGATGGTGTCGAATCTTCGCCGGAGCCGATCGGTGGCATATTTTCGGGAATGGACATATTCGTCATAAAAATCCTGTTCATCATCCGAATAGATGGGGATCACCGGTTCCGGCTTCATCAGCAGGGCCGCTAGAAAATAGATCCCCGTGATGGGCCAGAATCCGCTGATGATGAGCGTCAGAACCGCTATGACACGGGTCCAGAAAACCGAAAAATTGAAAAAATCGGCGATACCCCGGCATACCCCCAGCAATACACCCTTCCGGGATCGGTACAGTCCGCCGCTTGTAATATCTCGTAATCGTCCCATGATATACTCCCTAAACTTTTTTTCTGCCTTCCAGAACAATTGTCTCGATCACCTCAATGCGCTTTTCCATCTTCGACAGGCCCCTATAAATCTCCTGAATCATTTTTGCCTCATCGGCCTGTTGCTGTTGGGTCTTGCGGGAAACGCCGCCTTTTGTGATCTTGACGATCATGACAACAGTTGTGCTGATAATCGTCAAGATCAGAACCGAACCGCCGAAAATGATGGCGAGTGTGAGTAAAATGTTCATTTATCCTCGTCTTGAGCAATCTTAGATTTTAATCCCCGAAGTTCTTCTTCAATGCCATTGTCCGCCATGAGCTCTTCAAACGCTTTTTCGCTGGCCGGCTTCTTTCCGAAATTGACCAGCTCGGCTTCCGCCTCCATCCGCTCAATACGCCCCTCGAGCTGCTCCATCCGCAGAACCGATTCCGTGCCGTCTATCCGGCGGATTTCTTCCTCGGCACGTCGTTTGCGCACGGCCCGAATATGACGCTGGACAAGCAGGCGCTGCTTTTCCCGAGCACCCGACAGCTTGTCTTCCAGCTTGGAGATGTCCGCCTGGTAACGTTCCACCAGGTGCGTATGTTCGTCAAGCTCCCGGTTCAAGGCCGTTTTCCGGTCGGCATGTCGCCGTTTTTCCATCAAGGCTTCGCGGGCCAGATCGTCCCGACCCTTTTCCACTGCCAGCATGGCCCGTTCTTCCCAGAGCTTGGTCTTGGCCTCCACGCCAGCCAGATCGCGTTGAACCTTCTTGCTGCTGGCCATGACGCCGGCGCACGCGGCCTTCATTTCCACCAACGTGTCTTCCATTTCCCGGATCATCAGCCGAATCAGCTTTTCCGGATCTTCGGCCTTATCGATCATGGCACTGATGTTTGAACTGATAATATCTCGAAATCGTGTAAAGATGCCCATGTCATTTCCTCCACATGTTTTAAGTAAACTTGCTATTTTGATATAGCAGAAACCATGCCAAAACAGGCATGCACCGAAAACCCACGCCAGTCAAGAATCGACGCTTGACAAGCATTCGGATTAAATGGTATCAGTTACCACCATATAGCCATATTCACCCATACAAGGTAACGCATGCCATGTCGCCTATCAATTCTTCTGACCATTCGTATCTAAAAACCGACCCGACCCCGGACGTTGCCGAAGCCCTGGGTGAATCCGAAGCGTTTCTGGAATTTCAGGACCGGCTGTCCCGGGTAGCACCCATCAACCGGCCGGTTCTGCTGATCGGTGAGCGCGGTACCGGCAAGGAGTTGGCCGCATCTCGTCTGCATTATCTCTCGAAGCGTTGGCAAGGGCCCATGGTTGCCTTAAACTGTGCTGCGCTCAATCCCTCGCTCATCGAATCGGAGCTGTTCGGTTATGAAAAAGGCGCTTTCACCGGTGCGGAAAAACGACGATCCGGGCGGTTCGAATCCGCCGACAGCGGCTCCTTGTTCCTGGATGAAATCGGTACCGTTCCCATGGAGGTGCAGGAAAAGATCCTGCGGGTCGTGGAATACGGCGCCTTTGAGCGCGTCGGCAGCCCCCGGAGCATCGAAGTCGATGTGCGGATTATTGCCGCAACCAACGCCGATCTACCGGTCATGGCCTCCCTGGGAAAATTCAAACAAGACCTTCTCGACAGGCTCTCTTTTGAGGTGCTGCACCTGCCGCCACTGCGCGAACGAAAACGCGACATCGCCCTGCTGGCCAACCATTTCGCAGCCCGGATGGCCTTTGAACTGGGCCAGGATTATATACCGCGCTTTGGCCTTCAGGCCCTGGCCGCCTTGGAAAGCCATACATGGCCCGGTAACATTCGCGAGCTGAAAAACACGGTGGAGCGCGCCGTCTACCGGTCCGACACCGAGCAGATCGACCGGATTGTATTCGACCCGTTCATTTCCCCGTATGCATCCGCTGAAACGGATGAAGCCAGGCCGGAAAAGCCCCAGGGCGTCGCGCCTGCAAAGCCGGAATTTGGTAATCTGCTTGAAAAATCCATCCACGAAGCGGTGGACGAATTAAAAACCATCATGGTCAAAAAAGCCCTGATATCAGCGGCATTCAATCAAAAACAAGCCGCAAAAGA
The DNA here is from genome assembly GCA_019310865.1 of Deltaproteobacteria bacterium. Next base: position 3,329 of record JAFDDL010000239.1, read on the forward strand.
CCTGGGTTTGACCTACGACCAATTCCGGGGATTGTATCGAAAATATGCTGCTAAAATTAAGGATTTCTGAAATAGTCGATATCCGACCGTCGATTCGGAAGAAAATAACGCATGGAATGACTGCGAACCGCCTCGATGCGCTCACCCGGTAAATTGACAACCAATAGCCCTTCCCCGTCCGCCGGCACGTATTCGGCCATCACCTTTCCGGCCGGATCGATGACCATTGCCACACCCGGAAATTCGAGCCCGGCTCCGTTTTCGCCGGACTGGTTGCAGGCCAGCACATACACCCCGTTATCAAAGGCCCGGGCGGGCAGATGTCGACGCCAGGATTGCAGTTTTTCCTCGGCTGTCCCGCGGGGCGATGCATGGGGCATGAACAGAATATCGGCCCCCTTCAAAGCCAGATGGGTTGAAAGCTCGGGAAAATGGGCGTCATAGCACAGCGCGATTCCGAAGGTAGCGCCAGGTAATTTAAAAAGCGGCATTCGATTACCGGGGGTGAACACTTGCTTTTCAGGCGGCGCGATATGAATCTTGCGGTAAGTCCGGACATTTCCGTCCGGTGAAAACACCAAATGGCTGGCAAAAATCTGCCCGTGGTTTCCGCATTCCGCCAGTCCCGCCAGAATGGTGATCGTTTCCCGGGCGGCTATTTGAGAGACGGTTTCCGTGACCGGACCGGGAACCGGTTGGCAGGTCGCATCAATCTGAGCGCGGGGACTATACCCGGAAATGAAAAGCTCAGGGAAACAGATTAGGGTCGCTCCCTGGTCTTTGGCCTTTCGGGTGTGGCGGGCAATGGCGTCGAGGTTTTGGGCCCACTGCCCGTAAGCCGACCGGCAAACCGCCAATGCAATGCGAGTATCTTTCATGACAGGTCAAACTGGGCCCGGATCTTGAACACGTGCGTTGCCGGCAGGTTGAGGATATCGACCACGCTCGTTTCCCGGGCGATTGTCGCCAGGTTTTCCTCGATTTCATCCATGGACGGTGCAATAAAGGTAAACCATACGTTGTAGGCATCATCCCGCAGATAGTTGTGGGTCACGCCCGAATATCGATTCACGGTTTCGGTAAATAGATCCAGGATTGCTTCGGGCACCTTGGCCGCGCACAAGGTACTGACATAGCCCAGCTTGTCCGGTACGAAGTTTGCGCCGATTCGCCGGATGATGCCGTCTTGCTTGAGCCGAACCAACCGCGCCAGCACATCGCTCTCGGCCAGGTCTAACTCATCGCCAATGGTCTTAAACGGTCTCTGTGTCAAGGGAAAGTTCGACTGAATCCGGTTTAACAATGCCTTGTCCATTTCATCCATTGAGGTCAATCCCTTTGTCGACATGACCGGTTCACCTGCCGATCGGTTTCCGGCATTTAAACAAACCGCACGTGGAGCTTGCGCGTGCGCGGGCCGTCAAATTCACAGAAAAAGATCCCCTGCCAGGTCCCCAAAACCACCTGTCCGTTTTCAACGGCCACCATTTCCGACGACCCCACGAGGGTTGCCTTGACGTGCGCCGGGGAATTTCCCTCCAGATGACGGTAATCGGCTTTCCAGGGGATGACCTGATTCAAAATCATGAGGATGTCCCGGGCCACACTCGGGTCCGCGCTCTCATTGATGGTTACAGCGGCCGTGGTGTGCGGAACATAGAGGAAACAGAGTCCATCGGTTACGTCGCTTTTCCGGATCGCATCCTGGACCTGGGTGGTAATATCCACCAGTTCGGTTCTGTCATTTGTTTTTATGGTCAAAAGCATTTTCAACCTCGATTCCGAAAAATCCATGTCGAACACACCATAAAAAAAGGCCCTGCCGAATCAGCAGAGCCTTTTTTCAATTTGTGGCAGAAGCCGAGTCGATTTTATACACAACCGGTCGGTTTCGGAAGTCCTGCCATTTTACAGGCTCCCTTGCCGGGACCTGACGGGAACAATTCGTAGATGTGTTTCAGTTTGAAACCGGTCACTTTGGAAAGCACCCGAACCATCGGAGCGATGCCGTTCTTTTTGTAGTAGTCTTGCAGAACATTCAACACCTTCCAGTGCTCTTCACTCAGTTCGTCAATACCCTCTTCGCCTTTCACATACTGTACCCATTCCGGGGCCCAATTGGTGAAATCGTCAATAAAACCATCTTCATCAACACTAAATGATTTTCCTTCATAGTCAACCTGTGGCATGTAAATACCCTCCTTGTTGCATTAATAAAATTTACAATAGGCATGCTGCCTTTTCATCCGAATCGTCTAAAATAAAGTTCATTCTTTATCTGATCAATTCACCGTTGTCAATATCAAAAAAATGAAACGTCCAAGCAGACCCATATCCATCGGAAGTCGGTCAAAAAATTTTTATTTACATTGGGCAAGAATACCATTTAGGATGTGTAATGATTTTAACCCCAAACCGCATGCGGTTTCAGAAAAATCGTTTCTCATAACCACATGAATTTAAGCAGCAACCAACCAAAAGTCATTGTCATTTGCGGATCGACCGGAATCGGCAAAACCAGCACTGCCATCCGATTGGCCCGGAAATACCAGGGAGAAATTATCGGCGCCGATTCCATGCAGATCTATCGATTGATGGATATCGGTACTGCCAAACCAACACCGGAAGAGCAGGCCCAGGTACCCCATCACCTCATCGACATCATCATGCCCGACACCGAATTTGACGCCGTTCAATATGCAAAGCGCGCCCGGCAGAGCATCGAATCGATTCACGGCCGAGGGCGCCTTCCCTTTGTGGTAGGCGGAACCGGTTTTTACATCAAGGCGCTGCTCCACGGCCTGT
>JAFDDL010000240.1 GCA_019310865.1 Deltaproteobacteria bacterium
TGATCTGCACGCCGGGGATAACGCAGATTTTTTTACGCATGGCCTCGATCAGTTCGGATTTGCTTTTAAAGTGATGCCATTGCTTTCTCGGTTTCAACTCCAGATGGATCTCTCCGGTATTCACCGGATGGGGATGGCTGCCGGCTTCCGGGCGCCCAATGCGAGACACGGTCTCTTCCACTTCGTCAAATGTCATGATTTTTCGCTCTATGGCCATGACCGTCTTTGTCCCTTTCTCAAGTGATATGGAAGGGGCCATGGAAACACCGATCAAAATAGACCCCTCTTCAAGAGTTGGAATAAACTCGGTGCCGATGAATTTTAAAGCGACCACGCTGACAACCAGAAAAACCGCCGACACGAGCACGATGGTTTTTTTGAACCGATATGCGCCTGTCAGTAGGGGGTGGTAAATGGCAGCGCACCATCGGACCAGCCAATTTTCCCGGTGCGTTTCGTGTTTAACCAAGTACAAGCACAAAACCGGTGCAACCAGTAGCGCAACCGGCAGAGAACCCATCAGGGCAAAGGATATGGTAAAAGCCATGGGCGAAAACATTTTTCCTTCCACGCCTTCCAGTGTGAATAGGGGCAGAAAGACCAATATGATAATGATGATGGAAAAAAGAATCGGCCTGGCAACTTCCCGGGCGGCCCTTTGGATTACCCGGCCTTTGTTTTCCTCTTTTGATCGACTTTCGCCCAAGTGCCGGTATATGTTTTCCACCATGACGATGGCACCGTCGCCTAGCATGCCGATGGCAATCGCAATTCCCCCCAGCGACATCAGGTTGGCCGATATTTCATTAAGGCTCATGAAAATGATCGATGTAAGTGCACAGATCGGCAGAGAAAGTGCGACAATGAAGGCGGTGCGCCAATTACCCAGAAAAATCGCCAGGACCAGAATGACCAGCAAACCACCCTGCCACAAGGCCGTTTTCACCGTGTCGGTGGCGTTTTTTACAAGTTCGGCTTGTTCGTAGTAAGGAATCAGCGTAACGCCCGGCGGTAGAGATTTTTTGACTGACGCGACCTTAGCGTAGAGGCGATCGATCACCTCTGAGGTATTTTCGCCATAAAGCTTCATGACAATGCCGGAAACAACTTCCTGTGTTCCGTTCCTGCTGACGGCACCGCGCCGGATTTCGTTGCCGTACTGAACCTCGGCGATATCCTTTAAAAATACAGGCGTGCCGCTTACCGTTTTCACCGGGATTTTGCCGAGATCCTCCAGGCGGTCCACAAGCCCAACACCACGCACCAGATGCTCTTCGGAACCAAGGACCAGGAATTGTCCACCTACATTTCGGTTGTTGCTGCTGATCGCTTCAATGACCTCCTCAAGATTGAGTTTGTATTTCCTCAGCTGATTGGGATTGATCCGCACCTGGTACTGCAAAACGTGCCCGCCCATGGACAGCACGTCGGTGACGCCGGGAACCGTCTGTAGTTGAAATTTCACCACCCAATCGTTCAATTCACGAAGCCAGGTGGATATTTCTTTTCCACCGGTATCGATCTTGTCCGGATCGGTGCTTAAATAATAGATGAATATCTGGCCAAGTCCCGTGGAAATGGGACCCAGCGCCGGTGGTTCATCCATGTCCGGCAGTTCGGCCGATGCTGCCGCCAGTCGTTCCGCCACAAGCTGTCGGGCAAAATAGATATCCACGTCGTCTTCAAAATAGATGTAGATCACGGCCATGCCGAATGCCGAGGTGGACTTGATTTGTGTCACCTTGGGGAGCCCGTTCATGGCCGATTCAATGGGATAGGTGATGAGCCGTTCGATTTCTTCCGGGGCCATGCCGTGGCCTTCGGCAAAGACCGGCACCATGACAGGAGAGATGTCCGGAAAGGCGTCCACCGGCATTTTCTGATACTTGTAGATACCCAGTCCAATGAGTGCCAGTAGCGAGATAATCACCAAACCCGGCGTTTTGAGAACAGATTCAATCAGTTTGTTCAACATGATGACACTCCTCTACTTATTCTCAATGACCGTGCCCGGCATGAGCGCTCGCGCCACTGGTTATTTTCATGGCTTTAAGCTCAAAAGCCCCTTTTGCCACATACGGGTCGCCCGGCTTCAGACCTGAGAGGATTTCCGTCTTGTCTCGGGTGCGCTTGCCGGCGGTAATCTCAACCGGCTTGAATCCATCCCCCTCAGGGACAAAGACGACATCTTGACCGTTTATATTCTGGATCGCTTCGAAAAAAACGACAACGGCCGAGGAAGACACCTCTCCTATGATCTGTCCCGTCACAAAGATTCCCGGCATCCAGATGCCTTTGGAGTTTGGAAGCACGACTCGGCCAAGGGCCGTCCGGCTCTCTTTGTTCACCACGGGGCCAACCAGGGTCAGTTCGCTTTCGGCGATGTTCCCCTCTGTCGTTGTTATTTTAACCCGTTGCCCTTTCTTTACGTGAACGATGTCCTTGGCCGGAATTTGCAGATCTATCCATACCTCGGAAAGGTCTGCAACCGTGTAGACCTCCTTATCTCCGACTTTTTCACCCCGGGTGATGTGCTTGGCGATAATGGTTCCAGTTATGGGCGAGGTCAATGTGTATCTGCCGAAGGCTTCAAGCTTTCCATCGGCAAGGTTGCGAATCTGTGCATCATTAAATCCCAGAACTGCAAGTTTGCTTGTTGCAGAGCGCAGCATGGTTTCGGCATTCTGAAAGGCGGCCTGAGCTTCCAGTAAGTCCACTTCGCTGGCGATTTCCTCCTGCCGCAGATACTTTTTTCTTTCAAAGGTTCGGCGGGTCAATTCGAGATTCTGAAATTTTTCCATGTAGGTCGCCTTTAATTCAGCCAACTCAGGGCTGTCGATTAATGCCAGAACCTGCCCTTCACGAACTTTTTCACCCAGCGCTGCCGGCACGCTGTCGGCAATTCCCGATACCATAGGGACAATGTGGGCAACTCGATCTTCATTCAAATGGACTTCACCGACAAAAGATAGGATTTGTGTGATGTTCCCGGACCGGGCAGTGGCAATGGTCAGCCCGATTTCCGCTTGCTGCGCCCTGGTCATTTCGACGATGTCGGAGGCTTCCCCATGGCCCTGTTCGTCATGCTCCCCTTCTTCCTGAATTTCGCCATGGGGGTCATGGTCGTCTTCATGCTTTCCTTCGTCGTGATTTTTTTCGCCGTGCTCAAATTCACCGGCATCATTCCCATGTTCGTGGTCGTGATCAACAGGGTCTCGTTCTTGCTCGACCGAATGCTCCAAAGTCTTCTTGTCGTCATGGCTGATTGCTAAGACAAGCCCAACACCAATCACAATTGCAGTGAAAATTCCGGTCATAATAAGGTATTTATATTTCATGGATGCAGTCCTTTCAATTAGAGCTATTGTTGCCGGCGTAGGAGGTGGGGGCAGTAGCTACTCCTGCACCGACCAGGCGTTTGATTTCAATCCTGTTGTTTTCCAGATCGTAAAGCAAATCCAGACGGGTATTCCGAGTCTCCACCCAGGTCCTCTGGGCGTTTAAAAGGTCTAGAATACCCACTTCGCCGGCCTTATATGCTTTACTGATGGATTCGAAGGCCCGCTGTGAGGCGGGAAGCACTTCCGAGTCAAGGGATTGAAAAGCCTGCTGTGTCGAGGTCAGTTTACGCCATGTTTTTTGCAGTTCTGTGTGGAGGGCCAAGAAACCGGCTTTTCTTTCATAATGCATCTTTTGTTGCGATGCCTTAGCCTCGGCGACGCCTCCCTGATTGCGGTCAAACAGGGGCAGTGGAACGCTGATACCTATAAAATAGGCATGGTCATCGGATTCGTTAAAGAGCTGAATACCGCCTTCCAATTCAATGTCGACGATGCGTTGCGCCTCTGCCAAATCAAGCGTCGCATCGGCCATAGCGACTTGTTTCTCCAAGAGCAGCCAGGCTGGACTTTGCGGCAACGCTTCCTTCAGTTCCTGCTTTGTAAGGTCGAGATCGGTATGATATTGAGCGCATACAGCCGAAAAATCAGGAGAGTTCGCCCCCCATGATTCAGCAAGTGCATAAAGAGTTGCCTCAAGTTCCATACGGGTCTGCCCGATGGCGATTTTCGCCCAAGCCAGTTCGACCTGGCTTCTGGAAAGATCCAAAGGCGAGGTGTCGCCGGTATTGACACGTTTGTCAACAACATCATGTGTCTTTTCAATGAGAGCAAGCTGCTGCGCCTCAAAATCCAAGCGTTCCTGAAAAATCAACACATCAAGGAAACGCCTTTCGACAAGTGCCCTGATCTCTAAGATTTTTGCCTGGTGTTCAAGCTCGGCGATTGCGGCGGCGGCCTCGGCTTCGTGTACTCGCTTAGCGATTTTACCGCCCAACGAAAAATCCTGGCTGATACCAATTCGGCTCGTCATGGCCCCAGTGCCGGAAAAATTCCCAGTTCCACCAAATTCTTCCATCTCTCCGAACAATATAGGGTTCGGAAGTAAACCCGCTTGCCGGACTGCCCCCTGTCTGGATTTGATGGCATACCAGGTTGCAGCAAGAGACGGATGGTGTTTAATGGCTGCATCAAGGGCCCAGTCAAGAGTAAGCGGATCAGCATCCACTGCCGGAGTTGTTTTCTCATGTACCGGTTCGTGTAAAACGATTGGCTGCGGGCTCGGATTTTCAATATAGTTTCCGGCCAGACCATTTCGGGCTGTGGCGTATCCCATAGTGACATATTCCACAGCGAGTGACGCCCAAAAAATCGAGCATTTCATATAGATATTCCTCGGTTAACGAAAATTATGCTTATCCATACACAACTTTAGCAGATCAACTATGCAGAGGTTGGGGATAACATGTTTTGAGCATTATCCCGAAACAGGTGATAAAACATGTCGACGCGCGAGTTTCTATGGGGAATAGCGGGGAAAGATCAAATCAGAAGAACAATGGTGCGGATGGAGACGAGATCGGATGCCAGGAGAGCTCCGTATCTCAATTGAGGGGATGTGCCCATTGGGTATTGAGAGATTTCAGGAGGGAAAGAAAATAGGTAGCTTCCCATGGGCTCGGGAAAATTGTAAAATTGGACCTTGGTTTTTAATGAGTCGACGTTCCTTAAGTAGAGGACCTGTTTGTCCGATGCAGTGCAACCGAATGCAATATCCAGGCAATTGTCCTGTTGGCTTTCACCGTACAGGATCAGATCCTGCCACCGGCAAAGTTGCATTGAGTCGATCGAGCAGTCATCAAGCGAAATATCTGTATGCCCGTTGAAGCCGATGCACAGATTGAGATGTACCCCTTGGGGGAGGGCGGCTGTCGGGCTTATCAACAAGATGAGCAGTACCGCTATAAAGGGATGAAATGTGCGCCTCCAAGTTTTCACAAAACCACCTCATATCTCAATTTTTTTTGGTATTAAATCGGCGTTCCAGTCTGCGAAAGGCTCCTGACACTGGAATCCCAATAATCAAAGACTATAAAACATGGGTGGAAAATGTCAATGTCAAAATAGTATACGATATTGCTCGTCTTTGGAGTCTACGCTTTCCTATGTCCGTCTTCTGCGTTGCGTTAAAGTCCACATATGCTATATGCGTTGTGCAATCCAATCGCCAACGCTTTCCAACACAACGGGTGCAATGGTTTCCTCGATGTCGATGTACTCCTGGGGCAAGTCGTATTCCGCGAGGCGTGCATTCGCCGGGAACAGGATGGTTGCAACACGTTAGAAGAGCGTTTTAAAAAAGCCACCACGCAAGACAAATTTTTTATCCTAACAATAACAGTCAATTAAACTGATTTATTATAAGATACTCAAAATAAGTTTGGGGGATTTTCTTCTCATTTCATCTAAACATAATAGAGAAACACGGTTAGACATCGCTCGTCTTTTCTTAGACCCCAAACTGATAAGGAAACAAACATGCCCGAAGATTCGAGCAATAATGTGGCGATGACTGAAGCAACAATACCCCAATTTTTAAGTGCCGACGAAGCGATAGATGCTGCACTTGCCAGGGATGATCAACCTGTAATCATAGCAGATTGTTCGGACAACCCCGGTGGCGGGTCACCGTCGGATTCGACATGGCTGCTGAGTGCATTACTGGAACGTAATGTTCCGAGTGCGATATTTGGTATCTTGTGGGACCCTATTGCCGTATCAATCGCTCGCG